>DATAWO010000029.1:0-31033 GCA_036267165.1 Rhizomicrobium sp.
GACGCCCAGCGCCTTCGTCACATCGGGAAGCCGCGGCAGCGCCTGGTTGACGCGGTTCTGGACCAGCTGGGTGGCGAGATCGGGATCGACGCCCAGCTTGAACGTGACGGTCAGGGTCAGGGTGCCGTCGCTGGCCGCCGAGGAGGCCATATAGAGCATGCCCTCGGTGCCGTTGATCTGTTCTTCCAGGGGCGTCGCCACCGTTTCGGCGATGGTCTGGGGATTGGCGCCGGGAAACTGCGCCGTCACCACCACCGAGGGCGGCACCACCTCCGGATATTCCGAGATGGGCAATTGCGTCATCGCGATCAGGCCGGCTAGGAAGATGACGACCGAGATCACCCCGGCGAAGATCGGCCGGTCGATGAAGAATTTGGACAGGTTCATGGCCTCGCGCCCCTCACGCCGTGCTGCTAGTTGCGTGCGGTCTGCACACCCTGCGGCGCAACCGCGGCGCCGGGCGACAGTTTCTGCAGGCCGTCCAGGATCACCTGGTCGCCGGGCTTGAGGCCGGCGGTGACCACCCGCTCGCCATCCATCGTGGCGCCCAGGCTGATCTCGCGATATTCGGCCTTGTCCGAGGCGCCGACGACATAGACGAAGCGCTTGCTCTGGTCGTTGCCGATGGCTGTCTCCGGCACCATCAAGGTGTTGGGCAACAGGCCGCTGCCCATCCGAACCGACACGAACATGCCCGGCACCAGCGAGCCGTCCTCATTGGCGAAGCGGGCACGGGCGCGGATGGTGCCGGAACCGGAATTGATGCGGTTGTCGAAGCTCTCGATGGCGCCCTGATAGATTTTGGCCTGGGTGTCGCCCTGCACGGTCAGGTCCACCGGTATGGCCTGGTCCTTGTTGGCGCCGCGATCGCGCAGGATGTTGAGATAGGTCTGTTCGTCCACCTCGAAGTCGGCATAGACGCCGTCATCGGAGACGATGGAGGCGAGCAGCTGCGGCGCCACTGTCGAGGAGCCCACCAGATTGCCGACCGTGATCTCGGCTCTGCTGACCTTTCCCGAAATGGGCGCCTTGATGAAGGCGTGATCGACATCCACCTGGGCGGCGGCAAGCGCGGCCTGGGCGGACTTCACGGCAGCCTGCGCCACATCGTCGGCGGTGACGCGCTGGTCATAGGATTCCTGCGCCAGCGCCTGGGCCTTGATCAGCCTGTCACCCCGGTCGCGCTCGACTTTTGCCAATCGCGCATTGTTGACCGCGCTGGCAAGGTCGGCGGCCGCCTTGGCGGCGGTGGCCTGATAGGGGCGGGGATCGATCACGAACAGCACATCGCCGGCTTTGACTTCCTGGCCGTCCTTGAAGCGTATTTCCGTTATGCGGCCGGCCACCTGCGGGCGGATCTCCGCATAGTCCACCGCATCAATGCGGCCGGAGAATTCAGCGAATGGCTTGACCGTCTGGGGCTTGAGCCTTTCCACCGCGACCGGCATGGCGGCAGGCGGGGCAGCCGGCTCGGATTTGGCGCCCGCCGCGTGGTAGAGCGCGTAACCGCCCCCGATCAGAAGAAAGAGCGCCGCGCCGGTGGCCTGGCGGCGCAGCCTTTTGGCCGGTTCGTTGGCCTTCTGGCGAAGGAAAGTCTGGGCCTGGACAAAGTCGAGGTGGGTCATGGGAGGTCCCGCTATATTTGTAACGATCGATACAAATATGCGGCTGGACTTCCGCCGTCAAGGGAATTATATAGCAAACGGTACAAAAAAAGGAAACACCCATGCGGACGGGCCGCCCGCGGTCTTTTTGCAAGGAAGAAGCGCTAGATAAGGCAATGACGGTTTTTTGGCGCCAGGGTTATGAGGGCGCCTCCATGGCCGATCTCACCCGGGCCATGGGTATCAATCCGCCCAGCCTTTACGCCTGCTTCGGCAGCAAGGAAGACCTCTTCAAGGCGGTGCTGGAACGCTACGACCAGCGCCGCAACAACTTCATGGAGAGTGTGGTGGCGGCTTCGACGGTCGCCCAGGTGGCGGAAACCTTCTTGATGGGCGTAGCTGCCTTTGCCTCCGATACCAGCGGCAAGACCCCGCCAGGCTGTCTGATGCTGCAGGGCGGGTTGTCTTGCGGCGATACCACGATCCCGGACACGCTGGCCCGTCATCGTGCGGAAAAGGAGGCCATACTCCGCAACCGCTTCGAGCAGGCGAAAAAAGAAGGCGAACTGGCCAGGGACGTCGACGCAGCATCCCTTGCGCGTTACCTGATGGTGATGTCCAACGGGATTTGTGTCCAGGCCGCGGCAGGTGCGACGCTGAAGGAACTGCGCGAAGTCGCCGCCATTGCCTTGAGCAATTGGCCGGTCAAGGATGCCGACCCCATGGTGGCGAATAAATCCGAAAAAGCATCAGCCGGTTCCAGGCTTGTCGCCGTCAGGCCGGCCTGAAGGGGCCGGGCGATGATCTATCGCCGCGCATTCGTTTCGACACTCCTCGCCGGGGCCGCGTGTACACTGCCGCCTTACCCGGCGCGCGCCCAACGCCGGATCGAGGCTCGCAACATTGTTCTGGTACATGGCCTGTTTGCGGATGGATCAAGCTGGTCCGAAGTCATTCCGCTCCTGCAGGCGGCCGGGCGGAACGTGACGTCGGTGCAGAATCCGCTGACAACGCTGGACGATGCCGTGGAAGAGACCCGGCGTGTGCTGGCCCGCCAGGACGGGCCGACGGTTTTGGCCGGACATTCCTTCTCCGGCATGATTGTGACGGAGGCTGGCGCCGACCCAAAGGTCTCGGCTGTCGTCTATGTGGCGGCGCGCGCCCCGGATGCGGGGGAGGATTACGCGGCGCTGGCCAGGAAATTCCCCACGCCGCCGGCTTCAGCCGGTATCGTCTTTGACGGTGATGAGGGCAGGTAGACCGAGGCGGCTTTTCTGCGCGATTTCGCCGGTGATCTGCCTGAGGCCCGCGCAAGGGCGCTTTACGCTGTCCAGGAGCCGTTTCACAAGTCTCTTCTGACCGGCAGGACCAAACACGCGGCCTGGCGCCTGAAGCCAAGCTTTTATGCCGTGTCGATGCAAGACCGGACCATCAATCCCGATCTCGAGCGGTTTATGGCAAAGCGCATGAGCGCGACAACGATCGAGGTAAAGGCGGGCCATTTGTCGCTAATTTCGCATCCGAAGGAAATTGCCGGCTTGATCTTGCAGGCCGCCAGGCCAGGATAGAGGCGCTCCAAGGAAAACCCGGACGCCCACCGCCCTTTGCGATGGGTCGTGCGGAATTGTGACAGTCGCGAGAATTCAGATGACACTTGTGTGACGGGGTGTTATGGAGCGCGCCCTTTTGTCCGTCGCGTGAGGTTCGTCCGATGAACAACACTCCCATTCCGCCGCAGCATCTGGTTCCGGGCACGGTCGTCACCGTGCAGATGAAGGGGGTGTTCAAGCTCGCGCACCATTTCGCATTGGTGACGGACAAGATTGGCGCGGACGGTTTTCCCGTCGTGGTGGCGAATTCCGGCGAAACGGGTGGACCCGGCGAGCAGCTTTGGACCGACTTCGTCAAAGGCCGCTCATACCGGTCCTTCTATCCCAGCAAACTTCCGCCCAGAACGGTTCTTTACAACGCTTATTCGATGTTCGGCACCAGCTATAATTTCATTCACTGGAACTGCGAGCATTTTGCCAACGCCTGCCATGGCCGGCCGGCGCAGAGTCACCAGATTCGCGGCGGACTTGTGCTGGCAGCGATCATGGGTGGAATCGCACTGGCGGCATCGCGCGCATAGAAATCCTCCGGGGTGGCCTGTCCAAACCCCACGCCATCAGGTCTTGAACGCAATTCTGGTCTTGTTCCTGTAAAAGAGACGGCCTGCGATCGTGCGATTTGTGCCTGAACCATCAGGGATGCCGCCACCCGTGTGGAGAGGCGATGCGCTTGGCCTCAAGCCTTGCGTTTGCGGCGCGCGCGCGAGTCCAGCGAAATACCCAGGTTCATGGCTTTCTGCCGGAGTGCGGGCAGGCTGCGCTTGAATTGCTTGGCAATGATGACGGCAGAGACCTTTTGCCGTGCAAGGCTTTTCAGTTCGCGCATATCCTCTTTGCTCCAGGGCCGGCGCTTGATTTTCTTTTTGGCTTTTTTGCCATCATTGCTTCTTGTTTGATCCGTACATCGGACCATATCCCGATGGTACAGGCTCATAGCATGACTCTCGCGGATATTTTGTTGCCGTTTGCTTCATGTGACCGCGCGCTACTCGTGGATTCTATATCTCATGGTGAGACATACCGCGACAGCGAAAGATCATCACGAGCCTGACGTCAATTTGGGTTGGACACCGATCTCAATTCGGTCTTGAGTTGGTGTGTGGGCGGTTTTGGAGGCCTGCATGGAGAACTACGAAATCCGCATTGTAAAAAAGGGACATCGCCTGGTCATTTTGGCCGGTCCTCACACCAGCGATTTTGCCGCGGTCCGGCGCGCGCAGTCTCTCGCCGACAAGGACGACGAGGTCGAAGTCTGGCGGGACATGAACTGCCTCTATTCGACGAGGCCTGGCGAATCGGGTCACCCTTAGAGGATCAAAGCCAGGAGAGGATCAAAGCCCGGACCCGTCTGCGCGGCCTTTCCGGGCGCCGGGCAAGCCGAGCCGCCTTATTTTTACCGGGCTTTTATCGGGCTTTTATCGGGGATCCGGTCTCCGTACACGATCATCCAGCGCCGCGCGAAGCCTGTGAGTCGCCTTTTTCAGCTCGGATAAATCCATGCTGGCAAATCCGAGCCGGGCGGCATGAACCGGCCGGGGCAGGGTGGTGAACGCGCTGGCCGGCAGGATGGTGACGCCATGGCGCGCGGCGGCTGCCGCCAGCTGATCCAGGTCGCAGTCCTTGAAACGCACCCAGAAAGCCAGGCCGCCATCGGGCATGGTGAATTCGATGCGAGCCGCAAAAAGGCTTTTCAGCAGGCCGGCGAAAAAATCCCGCCGCTCGCCGTAAAGCTTCATCACCTTGCGGGTGTGGCGGTGCAGTTCGCCGGAATCGATCAACTCACTCACCGCGCCTTCGGTCGCCGGGTCACCCTGACGATCGATCATCATGATCTCGCTGGCGGCCCGGTCGATGAAGGATTTGGGGCCTACGAGGTAACCCAGGCGCAGACTGGGGCTGAGAATCTTGGATAGCGAACCGATATAGACGACCTTGCCGGAAACATCGGCGCTGGCCAGCGGCAGCATGGGCTGATGGGCGAAATGGAATTCGTGATCGTAATCATCCTCGACGATGGCGAAGCCGAATTGCGCCGCCAGGGAAAGAAGCCGCATCCGCCGGTCCGGTCTCATCAGGACGGTGGTGGGAAACTGGTGGTGTGGCGTGACATAGACCGCGCGCACCCGTTTCTTGCGGCAGATCTTTTCCAGCTCGTCCACCTTCATGCCCTGTGCATCCAGCGGCACCGGCACGACCTCGGCGCCAGCGAAGCGGAAAGCTTCCCGCGCAGGCGGATAGGAAAGGTCTTCCATCACCACGGTATCGCCTGGACCGGCCAGAATGCGCGCAGCGAGATAGATCGCCATCTGGCTGCCGCGCGTCACACAGACATTATCGGCCGTGGTGATCAGGCCGCGATCGATGTTGAGCATGTTGGAAAGGGCGGCGCGCAACTCGGCGCCGCCGCGCGGATCGCCATAGCCCAGCCGGCCGCGGCCCACACGCTGGCCAAGCGCGTTGCGATAGGCGCGCGCCAACGCATCGACCGGAATCCGCCGCGTGTCCGGCGCGCCATCATCGAACACCAAAACATTCTTGGCGGGAAGAACCAGCGGAATGTTCGGCGCCGTGCCGACCAGACGAAAATCCGGGCGTTCCGGGATTTTTCCGCCAGCGGCCCGCGTCTCTTTGCCGCTGATCTGGGGAAGATGCGCCGACACGAATGTGCCGCGCGTCTTCTCACTGGTGACCCAACCTTGGGCTTCCAGCTCGGCATAGGCCTGGATCACGGTTTTGCGGTTGATCTCCAGGCTTTCCGCCAGTTCACGGCTGCCGGGAAGCGCCGTGCCCGGCGCCAGCCGGCCCAGTTTGATCTCGTCGATGATCGCATGCGCGATCTGCAGGAACACCGCCGCCTTGGCGCCTTTGCGCAGAACGATTTTGAAATCCCAGGGGCGAAGCATACTGGACCATCTCTCATTTACGAACTGGAGGTTCTGGCTGGACCAGTGCGAGCATAGCCTAATCGCAATTGCTGCACAGCGGACCTGGGAGGCACGAAGGCACCAACGGCGCAAGAGGACCAACCTTTTCGAAGGAGCGCGCCACCGTGTCTTCGCCACAGCTGAAAGCGAACTGTCTTTCCTTTACTGAACTCCTGGCCCAGGCGGTGGCGCTGATCTCGCCCACCATGACCGCGGCCCTGATCATTCCCGTGATGTATTCCAATACCGGCGACTGGAGCTGGCTGTCCTATGCCCTGGGGACGGTGATGCTGTTGTTCGTCGCCTACAATCTCAACCAGTTTGCCCGGCGCTCCACCATGTCAGGCTCGATGTATGCCTATATCAGCCGCGGCCTGGGGCTCACTTCGGGCGCGATCGGGGGCTGGTCGCTGATCTGGGCCTATCTCGGCATTTCGATGGCGGGCGTCACCGGCTTTACGATTTTCGCCGGCAAGCTGCTGGCGATGATGGGAATCAACGCCTCGCCCTATCTGCTCTTCGCTGTCTGCGTCGCGGCCGCCTGGTTTTGCGCCTGGAAGAATGTCCAGCTCTCGGCGATCATGATGTTGATCTGCGAAGGCGCCTCCATGGCGCTGATCGGGGTCTTGTGCTTCATCGTGCTTGGCCAGCATCATCTTGCGGTCGATACCGCGCAGTTCGATGTCGCCAAATTGCCCTGGTCCAGCGTCGGCCTGGGCGTGGTGGTGGCGATCTTCAGCCTGGTCGGGTTTGAATGCGCCACGGCTTTCGGCGACGAGGCCAAGAATCCGCTCAAATCCATTCCCAAGGCGGTCAGCATGAGCCTGATTATTTCGGGCGCATTCTTCGTCTTTGTCACTTATGTGATGGTGATGGGCACCCGCGGCTACTCCACCACCCTCGACAAGCTGGATGCGCCGCTGAACACCATGGCCCAGCTGGCGCATGTGGCTTACCTGCAGGTGCCTCTGTCGCTGGGGGCCATGATCAGCTTCTTTGCGCTCTGCCTCAGCTGCCTCAATGCCGGCGGGCGGGTGATCTATGCCATGGGCCGTCATGGCATCTTTCACTCCGCGACGGCGACGGCGCATGCCAGGAACGAGACGCCGCATGTCGCGATCACGCTTATGGCCCTGGTTGCCTTCACCATCCCGGTTCTCGCCACGCTCAACCATGTCGCCACCCTGGACCTGTTCAACTATGTCGGCACCTGCGCGGCCTTCGGCTTCCTGGTTCCGTATGTGCTGATCACGGTCGCGGCGCCGGTCTATCTCAGGTCGCTGGGCCAGCTCAAACCCGTCCATGTGGGTGGTTGCATCGCCTCGCTGGTGCTGCTTGCCATCCCGGCGGTGGGTTCGGTTTATCCCGTGCCGCCGGCGCCGGTGATGTACTTCCCCTATCTCTATCTCGCCTATCTGGCCGTGGGCATCGTCTGGGTCCTGACCTTCTATCGCCGCCAGCCATCCGCCTCGGTTTCGGTGCGCGAGGATCTGCAGCTGGTCCACGATCGCTTCACCGCGACGGCCGCCGAGTAGTCCGTGGCGGAGGCGCAAACCGTTACCCAGCAAGCGTCCGGCGCGCCGTCGCCGGACGCCGTTCCCCTGGGGCCGCGCGTCGCGGTCACGCTGTGGGAAGCGGGCCAGGCGCGTGCTGTCGAAGCCCATCAAGGTGAAAGCCTGATGGTGGCGCTGAAGCGGGCGGGGCTGGGATTGCTGGCGGTGTGCGGCGGCAAGGGCGCTTGCGGCACCTGCCGGGTGGCGTTCGCGCCGCAATGGTCGCAGCAGTTGACCGAACCGGACAAGCGCGAGCTTCGCCTTCTCGCCCATCTCAAGGCCCGGCCGGACGAGCGTCTGTCCTGCCGGATCCTGCTGACGGCCGCACTGGCCGGCCTGGAAGTGGACGCCTGTGAATAGTCATCAACCAAGGAGAAATGACAATGTCTGCCGTTGCCGAAAAATTTGACGATATCCAGGCTGGCCTGGAAAGAACCGGCGCCGCCTTCACCACCGAGAGGATGCTGGCGGTTCGCGGCATCACGCGCGCGGCGATTCACGAGATCGCGTCCCGCTGCAAGCCGGGCATGGTCGAGGAAGACGCGGTCGAGATGGCCAAGGAAATTTTGGCCGGCCACGGCATGGTACAGGGATGGCATGATGTCTATGTCCGGTTCGGCACCAACACCACCAAGACCTTTGGGGCGCCGTCCGATCCGGGCATTGTGCTGGGCACCGATGATCTTTTCCTCATCGACATCGGGCCGGTCTTCGAGAAATGGGAAGGCGATGGCGGCGACACATTCGTCACCGGTTCCGACCCGGCCTATGCGAAATGCGCGGAGGACGCCCGCACATTGTTTCACCTGGTCCGCAAGAAATGGGAAAAGGAAAAGGCGACGGGCAAGGTCCTTTATGACTACGCCACCGAAGAAGCCGCGAAGATGGGCTGGGAGCTCAATCTCGATCTGTCGGGGCACCGCATTTCGGATTTCCCCCATGCCGCGGTCTACGAGGGACCGATGAACACGCTGGACTTCACGCCATCGCCGCTGCTGTGGGTGCTCGAAATCCACATCCGCAGTCCCGACATGAAATTCGGCGCATTTTTTGAAGACATGCTGCTGGCCGACAGCTATTTTGCGTAAAGAAATCACATATGGCGGATGACCCGACGCACAATGACCAAGACGCTTCTGGCCATCCGCCATGTCGCCTTCGAGGATCTGGGCGGCTTTGAGGCCCCGCTGGCGCAAGCGGGCTATGCCATCCGTTATGCCGATATGGGCGTGGACGATGTCGCGGGTTTCGGCGACCCCGACATGCTCGTCGTGCTGGGCGGTCCGATCGGGGTTTACGAAGACGATCTCTATCCCTGGCTGAAAAGCGAGATCGCAGGTATCGCGGCCCGGCTGCAGGCGCAAAGGCCGACACTGGGAATCTGTTTGGGGGCACAGCTGATGGCGCGGGCGCTGGGCGCGCGCGTCTATCCGGGGCCGGCCAAGGAAATCGGCTGGAAGCCCCTGGACCTGGCGCAGGGCGCTGCCGGATTGCTGGCGCCGCTGGCGGATCATCCTGTGCTGCACTGGCATGGCGACACCTTCGATCTGCCGGCGGGTGCAACTCTTCTTGCCTCGACCGATATCTGCCGGAATCAGGCTTTCGCGCTCGGCCGGTATGGCCTCGCATTCCAGTTTCATCCGGAAGCGCATGACCAGGGCTTTGAACGCTGGCTGATCGGTCACGCTTGCGAGATCGCTGCGACGCCCGGTGTCACCGTGACGGGGCTTAGGGCAGATACGGCGCGGCTGGCGGCCGCCGCGCTCGCCAATGGGCGGCAGGTCCTGCGCAACTGGCTGGCGCAGCTCTGATGGACAGGTTGACCCTGTTCGGTCTTTTCGCGGTCACCGCGATGCTCGTGACCTATGCGCTGGAAAAGCGCAGCCCCTGGTTCATCCTGGGCTTTGCCTTTTCCTGTCTCTTGGGATCGGCTTACGGCTTTCTGCAAGGCGCATGGCCATTCGGGCTGGTGGAAGCCATCTGGGCTGTTGTCGCCGCTTTGCGGTGGTTGCGATCACCCGTTCGGTTCAGGGCGTAGGTGCATAGCGGGTGAAAACATAGTCGCTGTCTTTTGCAGGCAAGTGGCAGGTGAAGCACTTTTCGTGCAGCGCCCGAGTCCCAGGTTTGCCGTTCGTGAAGTCGGCAAATCCCCAGCCACCGGACGCGGCGTACTTTTTTGAGTCCTTGACCATGAATTGAACATTCACTGCCTTCCCGGCAAAGGAAGATTTGAGCCCGAGGCTGAGAAAACCGCTAGCCAGGGCATTGTTGTCTGCGTCTGACGAGTCTTCATTCCAATGCAGCGCGGCAATGATTGCGCCATCCGGGAACGGCCGCGTTCCGTCGCGGAAGGCCTTGATCGCAATATCGTTGCCCAATTGGGCGCGCAGCTGCTTGAGCTCGCCTCCAGCACCTGTCAGGTGCTTGACTGAGATCAAGTGCCAGTCCCGATATCCGTCGGGGATTTTGATTCCATAGATCGGTGCGGCGTCTTCATTGGACTTTCCGGATGCGGATCCCATGCAGGCGGCGACAATGGCGACTGTCACAACTGCAATTCCAACCAGCGCCGTCTGTCTCATGACCTCCTCCTTATTGTTGGTGGCTGGGCCGCCGAGGATGCTTGTGGGTTTGCTATCAAGCCTGCAACACCTGTCGCGGTGGCGCCGGGAAAAATCGGCGAAACAAATCGATCGCTACAAATCTCTTGCGCCGGCCATCGATGCGGTACTACCGGCGTTTGCGCCATAATACCGAATTTCCGGCCTTGTTCGCAGTGTGCCGTTATGTTACAAAGTGGTCAGATCGTCGATCAGGCGGCATCGGGGGGGCGGGAATGATCTCTGCACCGCGAATTGCGAAACTCGCATTTATCGGCCTGGCGTTAGCTGGGCTCTCTGGGCCCGTGTTGGCGCGTGGCATATCGCCGGGGAATGGCGGCTCCATCAATCTAGCGCCCCTGCCGTTGCTGCCCGCTCAGGATGGACAGATTTCCTCCGACAGTTACTCAGACGGTAGCGCACTCGAGCAAAAGTTCGGGGTTCACAATGGCACTTTGGATTTCTTCTCCCTGCGGCCGGACGATAGCGGTGACTTCAAACCGTTGTTGCGGGGAGGAGTGGGAGATGGCGGCCTGAAACTTCAATTGAAGTGGTAACGCCCCGGAAAGAATATCCTTCAGGTTTGGAGTGGCATGTCGGTAACGGACTTCCCGCGCATGCCTTTATTCCTGGCGTCCCTCGCCTGGTTGTCGCGCTTTGGAGAAGCCTGCAAAAAGGCTTAGAGCTGCGAGCCCCAGCAGAGGCCATTGAACTGCGTGGTTGACCGCATCAGGCAACACAAAAGAGCCGATGCCGAAACAAAGCGATGCCATGAGCGAAATTTGTCGCCATGGCAGCTTGGTCATTTTGCGGCGGGCGTTTTTCCATTCGCGCAGTTCCTCATCGATGGAATGATCTTCCAATGAGTCGAGCGTGACAGCTGACGACTCGTGTCCAGGTGAAGCAACAGGTTCTGCGCAAACATCACCACGACTGACGGCTTGCGGCCCTGCTGCGTGGGAACAGGTTGATTGGACCGTGCGCCGGCCAAATGCTTGTCGTTTCATCCGCGGCTTACTCGATGCGAGCAGGCCATGTTTGCAGCGTCGAAGTTAGTTTCGCATTAAGATCCTTCTGTCGAACACAGACGGTCTTGGTTAAATCATTGGCATAGAACCGGAAATCAAGAATCGAGGCGCGCAGATCGGCTTGCACTTCGCCGGCAGAGCGCCAAAAAAGTGCATTTTGGGGTCTCCGTTCGAAGTGCGCGCGCCAAGTCTCGAAAAGTGGCGCGAGTTTTTTTGATTTCGGAAATGGCCAGCGGAATGAACACCCAGGCCAGGCGTGGTGATCGCGTATCCGGTCGGGATTTCGACAGTGAGAATGGTATGACCTTCCTTGGCGCGGAGATGTGCAGGCATCTCCTTCGGAGGAATAAACCCGACAGACTTTCCCAATTTTCCGAAGCTTGAGGGCGGAACATACCGGCGCATGACTCTTTGGCGAAATTTTATCGCGAAAGCTCAATATCGGGTATTGTCGCGGAGAACCAACCGTCACAAAGCTGCATCAAGCTGCCTTTTCTGGAAAGCCTGTTGACGGCAGCTGGAACACGGTCAACGGCATTCAGGCGCTTTTGGGCGCGGGAACCGAACATGAGAGCCTGGTAATGTCGAATTCTGCTTTGTTCACGCGCCGGCGGCTGGTGACGAATGCCGCGCAGCTTGCCTCGCTCGCCGCCGCCTCGACGCTCATGCCGCCCAATGTGCAGAAGCTGTTGGCGCAAACGCCAAGTCGGACCGGCACGTTTCAGGACATCAAGCATGTCGTGCTCCTGATGCAGGAAAATCGGTCGTTCGATCATTATTTTGGCACTTTGGCCGGCGTGCGTGGTTTCGGCGATCTGCATGCACCCATCTTGTCCAACGGCATGAGCGTGTTCCACCAGCCGGACAGTGAAAACCCCAAAGGCTATCTCTTGCCTTTCCATCTCGACAGCTTATCGACCAGCGCGCAGAAAATACCCTCGACCAGTCATGCCTGGGCGGTCCAGCATCGGGCCTGGAACAGCGGCAGAATGGACCAATGGCTGCCCGCCCACCGCGCCGCGGACGGCGCCCATGGCCCCTATACGATGGGCTATTTCAAGCGCGCGGATATCCCGTTCCACCATGCGCTTGCCGAGGCTTTCACCATATGCGACGCCTATCATTGTTCGATGATGGGACCGACCTGGCCCAACCGCCTTTACTGGATGACCGGGACGGTCGACCCGGACGGCCGATTTGGGGGCCCGATCATCGAGAACCAGGTGCCCCCCGAAGGGCTGCGCTGGAAGACCTATGCCGAGCGGCTGGAGGAGGCAGGCATCAGCTGGCGCGTCTACCAGCACGGGGACAAGGGCCAGCCCCATAATCTGCTGAGCGCCTTCTCGCAATTCATGACGGCGCCGCCCGGCTCGCCGCTCAACACAAAGGGCATGCCCGCGGCTTCGGACGGCCTGTTCGAATATGATGCGCTGCACGACCGTCTGCCGGCCGTCTCATGGCTGTGTCCGAGCCCGGAGGCGTCCGAGCATCCCGCCTTCATGCCGGCTGCCGGTGCCGAATTCATCGCCAGCAAGCTCGACGCCATCGCCGCCAATCCCGACGTTTGGGCCAAGACCGCATTCATTCTCAACTATGACGAAAATGACGGACTGTTCGATCATGTTCCGCCGCCCGTTCCGCCCGAAGGCACGCCTCAGGAATTTGTCGATGGCCTGCCGATTGGCGCGGGCTTCCGCGTGCCATGCATCATCATCTCGCCCTGGACCGTGGGAGGCTGGGTGTGCAGCCAGCCGTTCGATCACACCTCGATCCTGCAATTCCTGGAACGCTTCACGGGCGTGCGGGAGCCGAATATCACGGCCTGGCGCCGTAAGAGCTTCGGCGACTTGACCTCCGCCTTCCGCTTCCACCGGCCGGCGAACAAGCCGCCGGTCCTGCCAGATACGAGCGGCATGTTGCATCTTGCCCATTACGCCGCCGCAAACCTGCCCCTGCCAACCATCCCCGGCGCTGAGCAGCAGATTCCCGTTCAAGAACAGGGCGCGCGCCGACGCATCACATAGCGCGTAGCGATAACCGGATATTGTCGCCATCGTTCGGGCTCTCGGAGCAATTCGCGCCGGCGGAGGCGCCCAGAAAGACGAGCGCCGTCAAAATCATGTTCCATGTCATGTCAGGAATTCCACTTGATGCATGCTCATGCGCGCGGCAGGCGGAAGGCCATCAGCTGCGAAGGCGAGCCGGCACCCGCACCCACCGCCAGCACGATATATTGCCGGCCATCCAGCATGTAACTCATGGGCGAGCCGGTTTGCGGCCCCGGCATGTAGACCGCACCTTTCTCTTCGCCCGTCTGCTTGTCGTAGGCGCGCAGCATGGCGCCCCTTTGGCCGTTCGCGGTTGTGACAATGCCGGCCTCGCCACAGATCACCAGCGTCCTGGTCACCATCGGCCCGAGCAGCCCGGGCCGCCCGGTGCGCGGAATGTTCAACCCCTTCAGCGCCGGATGGTTCTTGATGTAATCCGGCGTGTCGCCATGGGCGATCTTCCAGTCGATGTCGCCGGTCTCCAGATTGATGGCGCTGATGGCGCCATAAGGCGGCTTCATCAACGGCAGGCCATCGACCGTGGTCTGGCCCGGACGAAAGCCGTCGGTCGAGGTTGGACCTTCGCGCAAGCCGCTGGTGCCCACCGCCGCACCCTGCGCGCCCATCGCCCGGCTGGCGACCTGGGCGGTGCCGGGCGTGCCGCGCACATATTCAAACTGGGTGAAGCGCGGGTCGCCGGGCACGATGCTGCCGGGTTCGACCGTGGTTTCGGCGAAAACGAAGACCTTGTGGGTCTGCGGATCATAGCAGCCGCCCGGCCAGTTGGTGCCGCCCTGAAAGCCCGGCGCGCACAGGCTGCCCCATTTGCCGTCCATGGTCGCCAGGGTCGGCGGCTCGAAAATGTCGCCGGTGTGATAGTGCGAGATCAGTTTCAGCGCCTTCTCATGCAGCTCAGGCGTGAAATCGATGATGGTGTCGGCATTGACGCTGGTGACGCCATAGATGGGTGGTTTGGACGGCAGGGGCTGGGTCGGCGCATACCATTCGTTTGGCACATCGCCCGCGGGTGCCGCCACTTCGGGGATCGGCCAGACCGGCTTGCCGTTGGTGCGGTCCAGCACATACAGCACGGTCTGCTTGCTGGGCTGTGCCAGCGCCTTGATGATGCGGCCCTCATGCGGGATGTCGCACAGGATGGGCGCGCAGGGAATGTCGCGGTCCCACAATCCATGATGCATCAGCTGATAGTGCCACTTGCGCTTGCCGGTATCGAGATCGACCGCCACCAGCGTCTCCCCGAACAGGGCCGGCCCCGCGCGATAAATGCCGACCTCATCGCCGGTGGGCAGCTCGATGGGCAGATAGGCGAGATTGAGTTCGGGATCGATGGAGACCTGCGCCCAGCAGCCGGCATTGCCGATCTTCTCCGGCTCGCCGAGATGCACCCAGCTGTCGTAACCGAACTCGCCCTTGCGCGGGATGGTGTGGAAGATCCATTTGCGTTTCCCCGTGCGGGCATCGAAGCCGCGCACATAGCCTTTCACATTGGCCCTGACAGGCGGCTGGGCGCCGGAGAGATGCGCCGCGCCGACCACGATGGTGTTTTTGGCGATGGCGGGGGTGGCGTGCAGGCCGATATCGCCGGTGACAGGATCGATGGGCTGGTCGTCGTTCAGCTTCAGGTCGACGGTGCCGTCCTTGCCGAAACTCTTCACCGGCACGCCGGTCTTCGCATTCAGCGCCACCAGCCGGTAGCCCGGCGTGACATAGACGATGCGGTCGTCGCCCTTGCCGTCGCTCCAGTAAGAAACGCCGTGGCCGGAATATTGCCGGGGCGCGTGGCGGCCGCGCTCGCCTTCATCGAGGGAATAGAGCCAGAGCTGTTCACCGGTGGCGGGATCAAGGCAGATCACGTCGCGGCGCGAACCCGCGGTGCAATACATCCGCCCCTTCACCAGCAGCGGCGTACCTTCATAGATATATTCGGGCCGCGGTCCCAGCTTTTCGGTCGAGAAGCGCCAGGCCACTTCCAGCTTGCTGAAATTGCCGGCGTCGATCTGGTCCAGCGGCGCGTAGCGTGTATTGGCAAGGTCGCCGGCATAGGCGCGCCATTCCGTATCGGGAAGGGGCGACGGGTTTTGCGCCCAGGCGGGCAGCCGTGCGGCCACAGACATTGCGATGCTCGACAGCAGCGCGCTCCGGCGCGAAAACGCAGCCATAAATTCCTCCCCAAGACCACGGCTTTTGGACAAGCCTTGTTCCTTGCGACTTTAGAGAAGGATGGTATTGGCAGCTATAGAATGCAGGTGCCGCATGGGCTGATCCCGCGGGAAATCCTCAGAAATCGCGCGGAAAGTTTCCTGCTCCCATCCCGCATCGGGAGGTTTTCCGGGATCTGGCCGGAAATTATTCCCGGCCAAGCCGGTTTTGGGGATAATTTGGCGCGGCCTGCCTGAAAAATTCCTGCCAAATTCAAGCTGTACAGACGCCTGTCAGGCCACAAGGGGAACGGGACATCATGACTTTGATTGGGCGCCGCAATTTCGCACGTCGATTGGCCATGGCGCTGGCCGCCCTGTTTTTCCTGGGCGCAACCCCTGGTGTGGCCCAGCCGGGCGGGACCGGGCTCGCCGGCACGACGCTTCTGATCATCCGCCATGCCGAAAAGCCCGCGGACCCGGGGGATGACGCCACTGGCGGTCCGGGACTGACGCCGGCCGGAGAAGCCCGTGCCCGCGCCTATGCCACGTATTTTCGCAACTTCGCCCTAGATGGCACGCCGCTTCATATCGATACCCTGGTGGCGACGGCGGATTCCGCCAAAAGCATGCGGCCGCGGCTGACGGTCGAGCCCTTCAGCCGCGCCAGCGGCTTGCCGCTGCAGCAGCCGTTCAAGAACAAGGACGTGAAGGGCCTGGCAGCCTGGCTGGCCGGCGGTGCACCGCACCGCACCGTGCTGATCGCGTGGCATCACGGCACGCTGCCCCAGCTTTTGACCGAGCTTGGCGCCGATCCGCAGGCGCTGATTCCGGGCGGCGTATGGCCGCCCGCGACCTTTGACTGGGTTATCTATCTTCACTATGGCGAAGACGGCCATCTTGCGGTGAGCAAACGCATCGTCGAGCCGGCCGGCTTGGCCGGCTGAAGCGCATGCAACTTCGGTGATTCACCCCGCGGGCCCACCCGCGCGATTCACAAGTCTCCAGTATGGCCTGTCGCAGGGCGCCCGGCCGCTTCCCGCGCGGGCAAGAGCAGCTTGCCGTTGGATTCCAGATCGGCGCGGACGCGGCTCAAACCGGCAAGGACATTGTCGCGGTATTGCTGGAACAGGCTTGAGTCTGGCTGGCTGTCCCATAAGCCAAGCCGCGGGGCCTGCTGCGCCAGCAGGAAGACCAATCCGGCATTAATCGCAAATGTCCCCAAGCGGACGATCCACCCGAACAGCATTGCCGCTTTCCCGCATCGCTAGCTCGCGAGCGATAACGGCCGGGCGCCGAACTTGTTCCGCCGCGGACTTTGCTTTGCGCCTTTGTCGCGCTTTGCATTCTTGTTCGGCCGGCCGCCCCCTTCGGGCAGGAGGATGGTGACGGTGGTGCCGCGCCCGGGCTGGCTTTCCAGCTCCAGGGTGCCGCCGTGAAGCTCCGCGAGCTGTTTGGTCAGGGGCAGGCCCAGGCCCGTGCCCGTCCCCTGGCTGCTGCTGACCTGGGCGTTTTCCACCTGCCCGAAAGGTTCGAGCGCGGTCGCTATGTCTTCTTCGCGCATGCCCACGCCGGTGTCGGAAACCGATATCGCGATGCTTGTGCCACGCCGGTACACATCGATGCTGATGTCCCCGCCAGCCGGCGTGAATTTCAGGGCATTGGAAAGCAGGTTCAGCACCATCTGGTGCAGGCGCTTGTCGTCGGCGATCAGCAGGGACACGCCGTCAAAGACGTGAACGCTGAAACAGACATGGGCCTTTCCCGCCAGAACCTCCAGCTCGCGGACGCCGTCCAGGACCACGCGCAGCACCTCGATCGTCTGGGTGTGGAGTTCCAGCTTGCCGGCGTCCAGCTTGGACAGGTCCAGAAAATCATTGATCATGTCCAGGAGGCGGCTGCCGCTGTCATGCAGCAATTCCGCATAGCGCCGGTAGCGCGGATCTCCCAGCGGGCCGAACAGTTCCTGGCGCATGATGTCGGAAAAGCCGATGATGGCGTTCAGCGGGGTTCTCAGTTCATGGCTGGTGATCGAAAGCCTCTCCTTGCAGGTCTCGACTTCCTGCAGGGCATCGCTTGCCCGTTGCTGCGCATCCTCCATGTCCCGGCAGAGGCGCTGGATTTGCTGGCGATAGGCGGCCTCGCCGGCGCCCATGGGCTGGAAAACCACCAGCAGGCCGCCTTTTGGCAGTCTTGAGACACGCGGCTCCAGCGCCTGGCGATTCTGGCCCGGCCTTGTGGGCTGGCGCGCGGGCCAGACAACCGGCAGATGGATCGGGCCGTCATCCGCCCGGCTTTTGTCCATCAGAAGGGCGCGCAGCGGCGCAACGAACTGGCTTTCGATCAGCACCGGAAAGCGCTCGCGGAACTTGCGATTGCAGGCTTTGATGGCCAGGTCCCGGCCGAGATACACAACAGGATCCGGCAGGCTCTCGAACAAGGCCGCAAAATCGACCTGGCTCGGCATGGGCTCGGAACCAAAACGCAGGACAACAGGCATAGGACCTCCGTCGCAAACGCGGCGCCCCAGCCCTTAGCGTGGTGACCCTGCGCCATCAGGGTTAACAAAAGCTGAAGATGCCGCTTTTCGTGAGCCAAGTGCCCGAAGTTCCATGCACTTTTCCACAACCGGTTTTTTGCGTCCGGGCGTGGCGGATTGAGCGGTTTTGCGACCAAATTCCGTCCGTCTTGGTCCGCTCGCGGCCTATCTTTTCCCCGACCTTTCCCTAGATTCCCCAGCCATGGCGGGAACCAAGGCCGGGTGGGCGCGTTGGGCCTCCGGGCGGGTGGGTCCGGGGGGAATTTTGGCCGTCAATCGTCTGGTGCTGCTGCTCGCGGTGCCGCTGTTTCTTGTCTTGGCAGTCGTCACCCTCCTGGCTTTCCGCTTCGCCGCCGATGAGCGCGACGCCCAGGCCTGGGTGCGCCATACCTACCAGGTGATGGAAGCCGAACGGCGTCTGCAGGACGATATGCAGACGGCGGAGACCGGCATGCGCGGCTTTATCCTCAGCCGCGACCCGTCCTTCGAACGGGGCTTCCGCGCCAACCTGGCGCGCATTCCCAATGATCTCAGATTGCTGCGCGACCTCACCGCCGACAATCCGTCCCAGCAGGCCCGCGCCGACCGGCTGCAAAAACTGCTGGAGGCCCGTGCGCGAGGCTTTGAGGCGGCGGTTCGCGGCAATACCGCGCCGGTGGTCCGCACGCCCGAGGCGATGACCGGTCTGTTGCGCGGCCGCCAGCAGATGAATGCGATTCGCGCAGAAGTGACAGCGGGCCTGGTGGAGGAACAGCACCTGCTGGACGCGCGCGATCATGATCGCCGCGACACCGAAAACCTGGAGATATCCTTCGCTGCGGGCGCGGGCGCGCTCACGCTCGTCATTCTGCTGCTGGCCGCCGCCCTTCTGGTGCGCAACAATGTCAGCCTGGCCGCCGCCGAACAGGCGCGCGCCAACGAGGCGGCGATCCTGCGCGCCACCTTGGAGACGGTGCGCGAAGGCATCGCCTATTTCACCGCCGAGGGTTTGCTGTGCGCCGCCAATGGCCGCTTCCAGCTTCTGCTGGGATTGCCGGAAAACCTGATCCGGCTGCAAGAGACCCGGCTGGCCGATTTTGAGGGGCTGGGGCGCGATTCTTTCACGTCGATTTTCCAGCCGCCCGCGCCCGACAAAGGCGGCGGCGATGCGGCCCATATCACCTGGGCGGACCGGGAACTGGACATCTACAAGGCGCCGGTCTCAACCGGGGGCTTCCTCATCGGTGTGGTGGACATCACCGAACGGCTCAGGGCCGAGGCGATGGTGCGCCAGTCCCAGAAGATGGAAGCCATCGGCCATCTCACCGGCGGGGTGGCGCATGACTTCAACAATCTGTTGCAGGTCATCAGCGCCAATCTCGATCTGGCGGCGGCAGGCGCCGCCGTCCAGGCCGATCCGCGTCTGAAGGAGCGGCTGGCGAACGCTGCGGGCGCGGTGGCGCGGGGTTCGCGCCTGACCGGCCAGCTGCTCGCTTTCGCCCGCCGGCAGGCGCTGGAGCCCAAGTCGGTGGATCTGGGACGGGTGATCCGCGACATGAGCGACATGCTGCGCCGGACCCTGGGCGAGACCATCGCGGTGGAAACCGTGATCGCCGGCGGCTTGTGGAACACGCTGGCCGATCCCAGCCAGGTCGAGAACACGGTGCTCAATCTGGCGATCAACGCCCGCGACGCCATGCCGGACGGCGGCAAGCTGACACTGGAAGTCGCCAACGCCTATCTGGACGACGCCTATGCCGCCGCGCACACCGAAGTGATGCCCGGCCAGTATGTGATGCTGGCGGTGACCGATACCGGCAGCGGCATGACGCCGGAAGTGATGGGGCGGGTGTTCGAGCCCTTCTTCACCACCAAGGCGGAAGGCAAGGGCACGGGGCTTGGCCTCGCCCAAGCCTATGGCTTCGTCAAGCAGAGCGGCGGCCATATCAAGATCTACAGCGAGATGGGCCATGGCACGACGGTCAAGCTGTATCTGCCGCGCACGCGGCGCGAGGCGGATGTGCTGGACACCGGCACGGGCCTGCCGGTCAGGGGCGGCCAGGAACATGTTTTGGTGGTGGAGGATGACCGCGACGTGCGCGCCGCGGTGGTCGATATGCTGACCGACCTGGGCTATCAGGTCAGCCACGCCGAAAATGCCGAAAGCGCGCTGGCGCTGCTGCGCAGGCAGGCGCCGGCTATGATCTTCACCGACGTGGTGATGCCCGGCGCCA
Source organism: Rhizomicrobium sp. (assembly GCA_036267165.1). Classification (GTDB taxonomy): domain Bacteria; phylum Pseudomonadota; class Alphaproteobacteria; order Micropepsales; family Micropepsaceae; genus Rhizomicrobium. Next base: position 20,279 of record DATAWO010000029.1, read on the forward strand.
TTTCCACCCGCGAATTCGCCCGCAGGGCGCAGGAGATGCATCCGGGCATCCGCATCCTCTACACTTCGGGGTATACCCAGAACGCCATCGTCCATAACGGCAAGCTGGATGACGATGCGCTGCTTCTGTCCAAGCCCTATCGCAAGGACGAGTTGGCCCGGAAGCTGCGCAGCGTCTTTGCCGGCACCGCCCGCGGCGCGATCCCGGACCGCGGCATCGATCAGCGCCGCGGCAAGGTGCTGGTGGTGGAGGATGTGGCGCTGATCCGCGTCACCACCATGGACATGGTGGAGCAGCTTGGTTTCGAGACCGTGGAAGCCGGCGACGCTCCCGAGGCACTGGCCCTGCTGCGGCAGGACAGCGGCATCGCCATTCTTCTGACCGATCTGGGCCTGCCGGGGATGAGCGGCCGCCAGCTTGTCGAGGAGGCGCTGCGGCTGAGGCCCGGTCTCAAGGTGATCATCGCCTCGGGTTATTCCACACGTGAGCAGGAAGGCGCGGCGCTCGCCTTCGGGACCAGCTATCTGGTCAAGCCCTTCGACATGAAGCAGTTGCGTGAGGCGCTGGAGAGCTGAATGCGCGGCCGGCAAGAAAAAGCCCGCGAGCCTGGGGCTCGCGGGCTTTTTCGTTGCGTGACGTGCGGATCAGAACAGGATGCCGGTCTCGATCAGGCCGCGGAACTGATCGGTGTCGTTGCCGAACTGGCCCAGGGCCGCGCCAGCCGTCGTGCTGCTGGCGGAGATATAGGAGAGTTCGGGACGGACGAAGAACCGCTTGTACTGCCAGGTCGGCGTGATCGTGAAGGAGAAGGCATTGCTGCCCGCGCCGTACAGGATGTTTGCCGGACCCGAAGAGCCCACATATTCGAAGCGGCCCGACAGCTTCCAGAAGTCGTTGAAAGCATAGGTCACCAGGACGGCGCCGCTGGCGGAGTCGGTGTGGAGCAGGTCGGAGTTGGTGTACTGGAAGTACGGGCTGATGGTCCAGTTGCCCGAGGTGTGGGTCCAGATCAAGTTGTAGATCGAGCTGTTGTTCTGGAACAGCGTGGAGCCCGCATTGCCATAGAAGGTATGGCCCAGCTGGCCTTCCGCCGCCACCGCCAGCGTGTCCGCGCCGCCATTGAAGGCATAGGAGAGCAGGCCGGAGATTTCATTGTAGCGGTTGGAGTAGTAGCCGTCGTTCCACGACACCGACAGGTTGAACGCGCCCATCGTATAGTTCGCCTGCACGCCGCGGCTGACCAGGGGCTCCTGCGCCCACAGCAGACCGCGCTCGACGTTCATGTTCTCATAGGTGAAGGCATATTCGTCGCCGATCAGCGTGGGCAGTTCGCCGGCGATCACGTTGAAGCTGTCGCTCAGCACAACCTTGCCCCAGGCCTGCGGCACCGCGCCGAAGGTGGCGGCGCCGGTATTGGAGGCGTTGGTGTAAGGTACGCCGATTGTCGGATAGGAATAGGCGCCGGCCTGCACGTACCATTGGAACCAACCGTCGGTCTTCTGCAACACAACCATGCCGTTGGTCAGATCCATGTAGCCGTCGCGGTCGCCGGGGATTTCATGGGCGTTGGTCTGGCCCATCACCATGCCGCTCAGCGCGGCGCTGACATAGACCTTGCCCAAGGTGTCTTCGATGCCGGGAATGGCATCAAGGCTGATGGGCGCGGGATTGTTGGTCAACGGACCGGACATGGCAGGCATGGGCACCGGAGCAGGAGCGGGCGCAGCCGGCGGAGCAGCAGCCGCTGCCGCGTCCTGGGCCATCGCGGGAGCCGCGAAACCGAGCATCCCGGTCAGGCTTACCGTGCCCAAAAACAATTTGGTCAAATTCTTCATTTATCAAGTCCTCTCGTTGCCGGATGCGTGCGCCCCTCGCGGCATGTGCCCCCGGATCGCGATGACAGTTCTGTTTCGCCCGCCTAATCTCAATATGGCGGCTTGTCTTTTGAGGCGGTTTTGGAGGCCGGAAAGCTTGATTTGGCCATCCGTTGTTGCGATGCAACAGCTATCTGCCTATTTATTGGGCTCAAGGCCTGTTCGTTGGGCATATGGGTCAAATATGAAAATGTCCGAAATGTGGCGGCTGGCAGCTTAGCCTTTGCTGGATCGCCGGAAAGACTCAGTTTGCAACCCAGGAAAATTCCGCCATGCGCATCGTTCTGATCCGTCATGGCCAGCCGCATATCGTGTTAAGCCCGCGCACGGGACACGCCGGTTTTTCCGATTATATCGACGATTACGAAGCCGCGGGGCTTGCGCCTTCCAGCCTGCCGCCGGAAGAGCTGCGCGATCTGCTCAAGGAGCTTGGTCAGGTCTTTTCCAGCGACCGGCCGCGCAGCCTTGAAAGCGCGCACCGTCTGGCGCCGCATGCGGAGTTGACGGTGGATCCGCTGTTCGCGGAAGCGCCGCTGGCAAGCCCGCGCTTTCCCTTCCTGCGCATGGAAGTTCCCAAATGGGCTGTGGTGTCGCGCATTCTCTGGCATGCCGGCTTTCATCCCGAAATCGAGAATCCGCGCCAGGCGCGCGCGCGCGCCGCCAGGGCGGCCGGCATCCTGATCGCGCGGGCGCGGGAGGCGGGCGCAGCCGCGCTGGTCGCCCATGGCTATTTCAACTGGATGATCGGCCGGCAATTGTTGAAACGCGGCTTTCGCCGCACCGGAAGCCACCAGGCGCGTTACTGGAACACCGTGATCTATGAGGACAAAAATGATCGAGACAAAAGTTGAAATCCCCGGCCTTGCCAGCGAAGCGCTTTTCTTCCGTCCCGATGACGTCGCCGATTTCCCGGGTGTGGTGTTCCTGACCGACATCTGGGGCATCCGGCCCGCCAATATCGGCGTCGCCAAGCGCCTGGCCGAGCGCGGCTTCGCGGTCCTGATGCCCAATGTCTTCCACCGCTATTCGCGCATCACCCCCGATGGCTTCGAGCAGGGCAGCGCGGAAGAAAAAACCAAGGCCCTGCATGCGCTGTTTGCGGCGCTGACGCCGGAGCAGATGGTGAGCGACGGCAAGGCTTATGTGGATTTCCTTTTGGCGCAAAAGGGCGTGAACCCAGGCAAGGTCGGCGTGGTGGGCTATTGCTTCACCGGCCAGATGGCGGTGCGCACCGCCGCCGCGGCCTCCTTCCATGGCGGCTTCCTGGTCACCGACAAACCCGACAGCCCGCACAGGATTCTCGGTCCCATCAAGGCGCGGCTTTATTTCGGCCATGCGGTCGAGGATTCCACGGCAACGCCGGAGCAGGTCAAAACCCTGGAAGCGGCGCTTCGCGACTGGCACGGGGCTTTCCAGAGTGAGTTCTATGACGGTGCCCTGCATGGCTGGACGGTGCCCGGCCGCGATGTCTACAACGAGTTGCAAGCCACGCTCGAATAGGGCTCGGTCCTTTTGGGGTCCATACGCTGTTGCTATGAACGGGTGCGTCGCGCGTGCTGTGAGCCGCGTCGTGCGAGCAGATCCGGTGGACCTGCGAGAGCGGCGAACGCCGCGAGCTAAGGCGAGCGGCCGGCGGTTGCTCCGCGCGTCGCCTACGCTGTCGCTAGGCGACCCTGCCGAAGCCCCAAAATTCCTCGCGCCGGGATTGGTGCCTAGAGAAGTTTTATCTCGCACAGCCGCTCCTTCAGAAAGGCGTCCGCGGTGATCGGCGGCAGGGCCCTGGAAAGGTCCGAGCCCGGCAGCGGCGCGATCACATGGTCGGGCGCGAAGTGCAGGAAGAAGGGCATGGAATAGCGCGCCACCCCGCGCCGTGCGGGTGCGGGATTGACCACCCTGTGGGTGGTGGAGGGCAGGCGTCCGCACACCGCGCGCGCCAGCATGTCGCCGATATTGCAGACCACGGCGCCGGGCGGCGGGTTGATTGCAAGCCAGCCGCTATCGCGGTCCTTTATCTCAAGCCCCGCTTCCTCGGCGCCGAGCAACAAGGTGATGGTATTGATGTCCTCATGCGCCCCGGCGCGCGGATGCGGGCTTTCGCCGGTGAGCGGCGGATAATGCAGCAGGCGCAGGATGGAATTGCCGTCCTTCACCGTGGCGCCAAAGGTATCGCGCGGTAGGTTCAGGTAATGGGCGGCTGCCTCCAGGATGCGCGCGCCCAGACGGTCCATGGCCTCAAACAACCAGGTCTGATGCGGCCTGAAGCCGGGCACTTCGCCTGGCCAAACATTGGCCGGCATGAAGGGGATGAAAGGATGGTCCGGCGGCAGCTCGCGGCCGACATGCCAGAACTCCTTCAGGTCGTGCAGCGCCGCACCCTTGGCGGTTTCCTTGCCGAACGGCACATAGCCGCGCTGTCCGCCTTCACCGCTGACATAGGCGCGCTTGATGTCTTCGGGCAGCGCAAAAAAAGCCTTGGCGTCGGCCAGCGCGGCATCGATACCTTTCTGGTCCAGGTCGTGATCGGCAACGATGGCGAAACCGTAACGCTCGAAAGACGCGCCCAGGCGCGCGGCGAAGGCGTCGAAATCACGCGCATAAAGCGTGAAGGAGACGGGTGTGACGCCGTTCATCGGCGATGATCAGAGCATCGCCGGTATGACGCGGTCCGGCGGCTTGTGGCCATCCACGAAAGAGCGGATGTTCACGATCACCTTCTCGCCCATGTCAATGCGGCCCTCGATGGTGGCCGAGCCCATATGCGGCAACAGCACCACATTCCTGGCCTTGAGCAGCTTGGGATTGACGGCCGGCTCGTTCTCGAACACGTCCAGGCCCGCACCCGACAACTGGCCCTTTTCCAGCATCAGGGCCAGCGTATTCTCGTCGATCACTTCGCCGCGGGCGGTGTTGACGATATAGGCGGTGGACTTCATCAGCTTCAGCCGCCGCGCCGACAGAAGATGGAAGGTGGCGGGTGTGTGCGGACAGTTGATGGAGACGATGTCCATCCGCGCCAGCATCTGGTCAAGGCTGTCCCAATAGGTCGCTTCCAGCTCCTGTTCGATCCCGGACGCGACCTGCTTGCGGTTGTGATAATGGATCTGCAGGCCAAACGCATGGGCGCGGCGCGCCACCGCCTGGCCGATGCGGCCCATGCCCACAATGCCCAAGCGCTTGCCATGCAGACGGTTGCCCAGCATCCAGTTCGGCGCCCAGCCCTTGAACTTGTCTTCTTCCAGCGCCACCACGCCTTCCACCAGCCGGCGCGGCACCGCAAGGATCAGCGCCATGGTCATGTCGGCGGTGTCCTCGGTCAGAACCCCCGGCGTGTTGGTGACGGTGATGCCTTTGTCGGTGGCCGCCTTGACGTCGATATTGTCCACGCCGGCGCCGAAATTGGCGATCAGCCTGAGATTGGGTCCGGCCTTGGCGATCAGGGCGGCGTCAATGCGGTCGGTGATGGTGGGAACCAGGATATCGGCGGTGGCGACGGCTTCCGCAAGCCCGGCCGCCGTCATCGCCACGTCTTCATGGTTGAGGCGCGCATCGAACAGTTCGCGCATGCGCGTTTCCACCGCTTCAGGCAGTTTGCGGGTGATGATGACAAGCGGCTTCCTGGCCATGCCGGTTCCCTTCGGGCTGCGGCCATTAAAGCGCAAGGGCTTGGGTGACGGAAGCGGGCCTGCCTGCTAAATCTCGTTTGTCGTCACATCCACGCGATTCATGACACGCTTTGCCGCAATTTTATCGATTCTGGCCCTGCTGCCGGTTGTTGCGCGGGCTTGGGCCCAGCCGGGCAAGGTTCTGCGCTATGTCAGCCAGCGCACCGACAAGGCCTACTTGCGCGAAGGCCCCAGCTACGCCCACCGGGTTTTGTGGATCTATCGCCATAAGGGCTACCCCTTCGCGGTGCTGGCCGAGTTCGACGTCTGGCGGCGCGTGCAGGCGGCCGACGGCGCGGTGGGCTGGATGAGCGCCTCCATGCTCAGCGACCAGCGCACCGTGCTGGTGACGGGCAAGGGGCGGGTGAAGATTTTCGCCGCTCCCCAGGGCGGCAAGATCGTGGCGCTGGCCGATCCCGGCGCGGTGGCGGGCCTTGAGGCCTGCGCGCCGACCGCCTGCCATATCCGCGGCGAGGACATAGACGGCTGGATCGCCAGGGATCGCATCTGGGGCGTCGGCGCGGATGAAGTCTTCAGCAAATAGGCCTTCGCAACCAGGCTATGCCCCTGCCAGTGACGTGCTAGCCTCCACCAAGGTGCGGGGCGGCGGGCGATGGCAGTGGATGATCCGGATGTGCTTTCGCAAAAAGCTATCCTGGCGAAAATTTCCCGGCGCCTACTGCCGCTGATCGGGCTGGGCTACCTCATCGCCTTCATGGACCGGGCCAATATCAGCTTCGCGGCCTTGCAGATGAACCGGGACCTGCATTTCAGCGCGGCGGTCTATGGCCTGGGCGGCGGGCTGTTCTTCCTCAGCTATGCGCTGTTCGAGGTGCCGTCCAACCTGCTGCTGGTGCGGTTCGGGGCGCGGCGCTGGATCGCCCGCATCATGTTGACCTGGGGCGTCATCGCCGCCGGAATGATGTACGTGCGCACGCCGCTGGAATTCTATTGTCTGCGCTTCCTGCTGGGGCTGGCGGAAGCGGGCTTCTTCCCCGGCGTGATACTCTACCTGACCACCTGGTTTCCGGCTGCCCATCGTGGCCGCGCCGTCAGCCGCTTCTATATCGCCTGGCCGCTGTCCTCAGTCTTCATGGGCGCGGTCGCGGGCGCGCTGCTGAACCTGCAGGGCACGCTGGGATTGGCGGGCTGGCAATGGCTGTTCCTGCTGGAAGGCCTGCCGGCGGTGGTGATGGGCGTGCTCATCCTGCGCCTGATGCCGGACCGGCCGCGCGATGCGACCTGGCTTTCCGCCGGCGAGGTCGGCTGGATCGAGGACCGGCTTGCGGCCGACGCGGCACTGCTGGGCCATGAAGAAAGCCACCTGTCCTGGCGCGTGCTGCGCAATCCGCTGGTCCTGCAACTGTCGGCGGTGAATTTCCTAGTGCTGGGCTCCTACTACGCCTTCAACCTGTCGGCGCCGCTGATCCTGCGGGACGTGACCAACCTGGACGCCACCGGGGTTGGCATTATCGTGGCGGCGGTGGGCCTGCTGGCAGCCTGCGCCATGCTGTTCAATGGCTGGCATGCCGATATCCGCGGCGAATGTTACATCCATCTCTGCATTCCGCTGGCGGTGATGGCGGCGGCCTATGGCGTGATGAGCCTTACCGCCTCGCCGCCCGTCTTCGCGGCGGGCTATGGCCTTGCCGTCATGGGCAACATGGCGGTGGCGGCCGTGTTCTGGCTGTTGCCGGGCAACCTGATCCATCCCCGCGCCATGGCGGTGAGCCTGGGCGTCATCAATGCCATCGGCCAGACAGGTTCCTTCATCAGCTCTTATCTGTGGGGCCTGGCGCGCGATACCAGCGGAAGCTACCGGCTCGGCATTGCCGTCCTGCCGCTGGCCCTCCTGCTGGCGATGGTCATCCTGCTGGTAATGCGCCGCGGCGTATCGGTGCAGGCCACGCGGGTTTAGTGGCGGAAGTGGCGCATGCCAGTGAACACCATCGCCAGACCCGCTTCATCGGCTGCATCGATCACTTTCTGATCGTTGACCGAACCGCCGGGCTGGATCACCGCCGTGGCGCCGGCTTCCGCTACCGTCAGGAGGCCGTCGGGGAAGGGGAAAAACGCTTCCGATGCGGCTGACGAGCCCACCGTGCGCGGCTCCGGCCAGCCCGCGATCCTTGCGGCGTCCTTGGCCTTGAGGGCGGCGATGCGCGCCGAATCCACTCTGGACATCTGGCCCGCGCCGATGCCGGCGGTCGAGCCGTCTTTCACATAGATGATGGCATTGGACTTGACATGCTTGCCGATGGTGAAGGCCAGCAGCATGTCGGTGATTTCCTGTTGCGTCGGCTGGCGCCTGGTCACCACTTTCAGCTTGTCGCGCGTGACGCGGCCATTGTCGCGGGTCTGCACCAGGAAACCGCCCGCCACCGAGCGATAGGTCAGCGTGGGCGCCAGCGGATCGGGCAGGCCACCCGCCACCAGCAGGCGCAGGTTCTTTTTCGAGGCCAGGAGCTTGCGGGCGTCTTCATCGGCATCGGGCGCGATGATCACTTCGGTGAAGATTTTGGAGATTTCCTCGGCGGTGGCGCCGTCCAAGGTCTGGTTGAAGGCCAGCACGCCGCCAAAGGCGCTCTGGGTATCGCAGGCCAGCGCCGCCAGATAGGCCTCCTTCAAACTCTTGCCCAGCGCCACGCCGCAGGGGTTGGCATGCTTGATGATGGCGCAGGCAGGCCCCGACTTGGGATCGAACTCCGCCACCAGTTCATAGGCGGCATCGGTGTCGTTGATGTTGTTGTAGGAAAGCTCTTTTCCCTGCAGCTGCCTGATGGTGGCGACGCCGGGGCGCGACGAACCATCGGCATAGAACGCCGCTTGCTGGTGCGGGTTCTCGCCATAGCGCAGGCCCTGGCGCAGCAAACCGCCAAAGGCGCGGCGGCGCGGCGGCTCGGTGTCGCCGTCCTTTTCCAGTTCGCCGGCAAACCAGTTGGAAACCGCGGCGTCGTAAGCCGCGGTGCGGGCAAAGGCGCGCTGGGCAAGCTTCTTGCGCAGGGCAAAGCTGGTGGCGCCGCCATTCGCGGCCATCTCGTCCAGCACCACCTTATAGTCCTCGACATCCACCACCACCGTCACCCAGTCATGATTCTTGGCCGCCGAACGGGTCATGGCGGGTCCGCCGATGTCGATATTCTCGATGGTCGTCTCGAAGTCGGCGCCGCGCGCCACGGTGGCCTCAAAGGGATAGAGATTGCACACCAGAAGATCGATGCCGGCGATGCCATGCTGGGTCATGGCGGCGACATGATCGGGCTTGTCGCGCAGCGACAGCAATCCGCCATGCACCATCGGGTGAAGCGTCTTGACCCGGCCATCCATCATCTCCGGAAAGTTGGTGACGTCCGACACATCGGTGACGGCGAGGCCCGCGTCGCGCAGCGCCTTGGCGGTGCCGCCGGTGGAGATCAGCATCACGCCGTGCCCGGCCAGCCCCCTGGCGAAATCGATCAATCCGGTCTTGTCGGATACCGACAAAAGGGCGCGGGAAATCTTGCGGATTGACATGGCGGGAACCGGGCGTTGGGCGGCTCGCCGCTATTAGCGTTTGTACAGCAAATATAAAAGGCCAAGCGCTCCACTTGCGCACAGCGACCATAGCAGCGGCACCGGATAATGCTGGCCGTTCCAGGCCAGGACGAAATCGCCGGGCAGGGGATCGGGATCCAGCGCCATGATGATGGGGGCCAGAATCACAGCACCCAACGCCACAACCGCCAAGAGGGCCACAAGCCTAGCCATCGACCCCCGAGGCAAGGGGCATGGGGGTGAGCCCGAGCTTGGTGAACAGGGCTCGGTCGGAATCGGCCACCGGGTTGGGGGTGGTCAGAAGCCTGGGGCCATAGAAGACGGAATTGGCGCCGGCCAGGAAGCACAGGGCCTGGGTTTCCGCGTTCATCTGTTCGCGTCCCGCCGACAGCCGCACCATGGATTTCGGCATGGTGATGCGCGCCACCGCGATGGTGCGCACGAAATCGATTGGATCGAGCGGCGTGGCAAGCCGTTGCGGCGTGCCTTCGATCTGCACCAGCGCATTGATCGGCACGCTTTCGGGGTGCACCGGCAGGGTGGCCAATGCATGGATCAGGCCCGCGCGGTCGTCCGCGCTTTCACCCATGCCGACGATGCCGCCGCAGCAGACCGCGATGCCGGCGGAACGCACATGGTCCAGGGTCTGAAGCCGGTCTTCATAAGTACGGGTGGTGACGATGTGCCCGTAATATTCGGGCGAGGTATCGAGATTGTGGTTGTAATAGTCCAGCCCCGCCTGCTTGAGCCGCGATGCCTGCTCGGCCGTCAGCATTCCGGCGGTGACGCAGGTCTCCATGCCAAGCCGCCGGACGCCTTCCACCATCTGGCACACCGCGTCCAGATCGCGGTCCTTGGGCGAACGCCAGGCCGCGCCCATGCAGAAGCGCGAGGCGCCGGCCTGTTTGGCGGCGCGGGCGTCCGCCAGCACATCGTCCACCGCCATCAGTTTCGATGCCTTGACGCCGGTTTCGTATTTGGCGGACTGGCTGCAATAGCCGCAATCCTCGGGGCAGCCGCCGGTCTTGATGGAAATCAGGGTCGAGGTCTGGACCTGGGTGGGATCGAAATGGGCGCGATGCGCTAATTGCGCCCGGAAGAGCAGTTCCGGAAAGGGCAGGGCGAAAAGGGCGGCGATTTCAGCCTTTGTCCAGTCGGAGCGGGGCGCGAAATCAAGGTCACGGGCGGGAGCGTTCATGGGGCCAGTTTATGGGGGTTCGGCGGCCCGTAAAAGGGTGGACGAAACAGGGCCAAAACGCTAACAAAGCCGCCCTGCCCCAGTGGTGGAATTGTAGACGCGGTAGATTCAAAATCGCAAAGATTACGATTTTATCCATAATTAATCAATAAAATCAATATTATAAGAAACTCAGTCACTTACACAAAGCTTTCACGCCCTGGACTTTTGCCCGCAAAGCGCGTATGCATACGCGTGCGATGGACACCAATATCGTCATCGGCGAAAAGCTCCATGTTTATAAGCGCGGCAAAAGCCCGTTCTGGCAGGCTTCCGTCTATTTGGCTGGCCGTAACCACCGCACCAGCACCAAAGAGCGCGACCTTCCCCACGCCAAAAGGATGGCGGAAGACTGGTATCTCACTCTTCAGATCAAAAACCGAGCTGGCGAACTTGTCGGCGGCCCGACCTTCGCGGCCGCGGCCCGCATATTCGAGGCCGAATATGC
>DATAWO010000030.1:0-10795 GCA_036267165.1 Rhizomicrobium sp.
ACCGATATAAAGGGACTGGCAAGAGGCATGACACTGCCGGGGTTCCGCCATCAACATCAGGACTTTATCGGCAGCATCGCTTCGATCACGCCGGAGCAGCGCCGCCGATGGCTGAGAACCATGCGCGAGACCGGTCTTCGCGCGGCGTGGCGATCTTTCGTCCGTGTACGCTAAACCTGTATTTACTGGATTCGCAGTACACTTGATTATAGAATAAGAAACTTCGGGGTGCTTGTTCGATGTGTCGCGCGTCTTTCGGTCAACGCACACGGAGATGTTGCGTACCGCACCGGGTTACGGCATGAGCGACGAATATGTTTTTGTCGTCGACGATGACGCCGATATTCGCGACTCCATGCGGCTGCTTCTGGAAGTTGCGGGTTTCAAGGTCCGCAACTACACATCGCCCAGGCAATTTCTCGACGACGACTCTCCCAAGCATGGCTGCCTGATTGCGGATATCCGCATGCCCGACATGAGCGGACTGGAACTGCAGGAAGAGGTCGCAAAGCGCCATCTCGATCTCCCCGTCATCATCATGACCGGCCATGGCGACGTTCCGCTGGCGGTGCGGGCGATGAAGGCCGGCGCCGTCGATTTCCTGGAAAAGCCCTTCGATGACGAGAAAATGCTGGGCAGCGTGCGCCGGGCGCTCGAAATCGGTTCGCATGCGCGCAGCCGCAAGGCCGAATCCAGGGCGGCGAAGAACCTGCTGGCCTCGCTGACGCCGCGCGAGCGCGGTGTGCTGGACAAGCTGGTGCAGGGCCGCTCCAACAAGGTGGTGGCCTATGAGCTGGGCATCTCACCGCGCACGGTGGAGATCCATCGCGCCCACATCATGGGCAAGATGGATGCGTCCAGCCTTTCGGACCTGGTGCGCGTGGTGCTGGCGGCCGAGCAGGGCACCAACGGCCCCGCCTAGGCGCGGTGAAGCAGTTCCCGCTGGTCCTCGAGCCAGGCCTGCATCTGCGCACTCGCATCCCGGCAGGCCTGGCTCATCTCGCTGATCAGGCGATAGCTGTTCGCCTTTTGGCCGTTGCGGCAGGCCCGCTCAAGCTGCCGAGCCAGCGCGCTGGCGCGCACCGCGCCCAGATTGCCGGCGATCGCGACGATATTGCGCGCGAGCCGCGCCACGCTTTCCAGGTCGCCCTCGGCGCGCCGCGATGCGATCTCGGTCATGTAGAATTCGGTCTCGCAGACGAACAGCTCGACAAGCTCTCCCATCTTGGCGTGCGGCAACGCGGCGCCGAGTTCGGCGAAAGCGGCATGGTCCAGCGCCCCCGGGATGCGGGCGGGGTCGGTCATGCCGGCTGGATCAGGGGAAACTGCCGGTCTATGTGATCGGCAAGAAGCCTGCGAAGCGGCCGGGGCCTCACGGCTGCGCCGTCCGGCGCGGGGTCTTGCGGCGGCACAAACGGCGCGGGGTCTTGCGGCGGCACAAACGGCGCCGCGTTCCGGCACGGGCCCTGCCCGCCATCCTTATCCTGCGGCACGGGCCCACCGGATATGTTCTGCGGATAATTCATGACCTGCTCCCGATACTGCAGGCAGGTTGGCGCGGCGATCTTCTATGGGCAGTTAACCCCAAGCCTTGCTGGCATAAGGGATTGTACCTAGGCGCCTGGCTTGCCGGCAATGGCCAGGCCGCCTGGCACCTGGTCGTACCAGTGTTCTATTCGTACCAGCCCGGCGCCTTGACCGCGTCGCGGTACCAGTCGATGGCATGGCCGATCCACAATTGCGAATGGGTGCGGGTCAGGAAGTCCTCGACTTTCTTGCGCGAGGCCGGCGTTTCGGTGGTCTGTTCCCGGGGCGGCACACGACCCAGCTTTCGCTCGGCGCTGTAGTGATAAAGGTCGCCGGAAATCACCACCCCGCCGGTCCTGGCCAGCTTCACATAAAGCGACTGGTGCCCCGGCGAATGGCCCGGCGTGTACAGAAGCACGACGCTGCCATCGCCGAACACGTCATAATCGCCTTCGATGAATTTGATATTGGCGTGTTTCAGGGCGTCGTAATTTTTCAGCGATGCCGCGTTCGCGGTGGGTCCGAACATGAAATCATATTCGGCCTTGCGCGCCAGCCAGGTCGAGCCGGCATAGTCGTTGGCGTTGCCGACATGGTCCCAGTGGGAGTGGGAGATGGCGAGATAGGTGATCATCGGCGCGGTGACCCCGATATTGGCCAGTTCGCCGCGCAAGGTGGTGAATTTCAGGATGCCTTCATAACCCACCATATTCTCATAGATCGGCCGCCCGACATGGCTGTCCACAAGCCCGGTGTCGAACAGCAGCATCCCCTTGGGATGCATCACCAGGAAACAGGGATCGGAGAAATTGGGATTGAAGACATCGTCCCGGGTGAGCCCAAAACCTTCCGGCCGGTTGGAAATGATGGTGCCGCAATCCAGCACATAGAGCCTGACCCCGCTAAGCCTGGGCAGTGGTGGAAGACCGGAGGATGGCGCCGGCGTCTGGGCCGAAGCGGTGAGCCCGCACAACATCAAGCCCAGAAGGACCGCAAGAACGCGCAAGCGATGGATCATGGCGATGTCCCCCACTCTTTTATTTGACGGCAATCTAGCCCACCAAAGGGCCCAGCTCCAACTCTACCCGTCCGTGAAATCCAGCGGATAGACCGGCCGGCGGATGCGCCGGTAGGGAAGCTGCGTGAGATCGGAGGTGCAGGGTCCACGGGTCTTGACCGTGAAGCTGGCCGAGGCGATGGGATCATAGGCGCGGCGATGACCGACCGCAGCCTTCACCCCGATGACGCTGAATTTCTCCGGAGCGATCCCCTGGCTGCGCCACTGGCCAAGGTCCATGGGAGCGAGCCTTTTGCTGGTCAGCAGAACGGTCAGGCCGCGATGGCGCACCACCACGCTCTGGCCCATGTCGATCTTCCTGCCCAGCACCACGATCTGGCTTTTCAGGTCTTCCAGCTCGAAGCGGCCATCACTGCGCGAGACCAGTTCGACCTCCAGGGTCACCGGGCCCAGGTCCAGACGGCTGCCCCTGCCACCGATCGCGATGGTGGCATGGCCGCCGACCGGCACGCGCTCCAGCGCCCTGACCGCCTTTGCATCGGCGATCACCACGCCGGCGCCGGACACATCATGCTTCAAGAGGGCGCGCATCACATCGGTGCAGTCGCCGGGCGCGCCGCCGCCGATATTGTCGGCCGGTTCCACCAGCAGCACCGGGCCTTTGGGATCGGGTTTGAAATCGCGCAGCACCTCGTCCAGATCATGTTCTTGCGGGATCCCGCCGGCGCGCTGCCGCCAGGCGGTCTCCGCCAGTTCCCGCAACGCCGCCTTGGCCGTTGCATCATCGCCTTCGGTGATGATGCCAAAGGCAACGCCCGCATCGCGCACATCGGCGAAGGAATAGCCGCCCACCACATTCACCGCCAGAACGCCCGCAAGCTCCCGCTCCATCCGGCGGGCCGCTTCTTCCAGCGCCTGCATCGGGCCGTCGCGCGTGCCGGTGCCGGTGGGTGGCCAGACGATGGGCGTCACCAGCACATGCTGGCGCGGCCGGACGCCGGTCTTCAGGCAGCGCGCCAGCAATTCCGCGGCGCGCACCGCGCTGTCATAGGTATCGTCATGCGGGCATTCGCGGTAGCAGACCAGGCCATCGGACAATTCGCCCATCGCCTGCGTCAGGGTCGCGTGCAGGTCATAAACGCCAAAGATCGGCAACCGCTCGGCGCCGGGGATGGCGCGAATGCGCATCAGCAACTCACCATCCGGATCTTCCAGTTCGGTGGTGACCATGGCGCCATGCAACGACAGGAAGATGCCGTCCAGGCCGCCGGCGATCGCCTGGACCAGCACCAGCCGGATCTCGTCCCAGAAGGCTTCGAACACGGCATGGTCCACCATGCCCGAGGCGCCGCTCAGATAGGTCGCCGCCGGGACGACCTCCCAGCCTTCGCGTTTCGCCGTGGTGAGGAAACCATCCACCTGCGAACCGTCGCCGATGCGGTCCAGCAGCGCCTGGCCGCGATGAATGATGAAGCCATCGATGCCGGTGCGGTCATCGGTGAAGCTGTGGGTCTCGTGGAAGATGCCGGCGAGAAAAATCCTGGTCATGGAGGCCCCTGTGCCGCGAGGCTAGCCCAGGGAACCAAGATTATCCAAGCCTTTCCGGCATTTACACCGGCAAAGCCAGAAAGCCCGGTTTCTGCTAGCGTTTTGCCCGGGTAATCGCGCCACCAAGACGCGGGATCAAGGAAAGGAAAACGACGATGAACATCCAGGTGACCAGTTCCACACTCGATCGCGTGCCGGCCTCGCTCAAAAGCTGGCTCGGCAAGCCGCGCCCCATGCTGATTGACGGCAAATGGGTCGAAGCCAAATCAGGAAAATTCTTTGACGTGTTCGACCCCGCCACCGAAATGCGGCTGGCGTCGGTGGCCGAAGGCGATGCCGCCGATATCGACGCTGCCGTGAAGGCGGCCCGCCGCGCCTTCGAAGGTCCCTGGAGCCGCATGTCACCTTCGGCGCGCGGCCGGATGATTCACAAGATCGGCGATCTGATCCTGGAACATCTGGACGAGCTGGCGCAGCTCGAAAGTCTCGACAATGGCAAGCCCTTCAGTGTGGCGCGCGTCGCCGATGTGCCGCTGTCGGCCGACATGTTCCATTACATGTCCGGCTGGGCGACCAAGATCGAAGGCAAGCATATCGCCTTGTCGCATCTGGTCTCGCCCGGTGAGTATCTCTCCTACACCAGGCCGGAGCCGATCGGCGTGGTGGGCCAGATCATCCCGTGGAATTTCCCGCTGTTGATGGCGGCGTGGAAACTGGCGCCGGCGCTGGCCACAGGCTGCACCGTGGTGCTGAAAGTGGCGGAAGAGACGCCGCTGTCGGCACTGCGGCTGGGCGAACTGCTGCAGGAGGCGGGCCTGCCCGATGGCGTGGTCAATATCGTGCCCGGCTTTGGCGAGACCGCGGGCGCGGCATTGGCTTGCCACCCGGATGTGAACAAGGTGGCTTTTACCGGCTCGACCGATGTCGGCCGGCTGATTGTGCAGGCGGCCGCCAAGGACCTGCGCAAGGTGAGCCTGGAGCTGGGCGGCAAATCGCCCAACATCATCCTGGACGATGCCGATATCGACGCCGCCATCGCGGGCGCCACCGCCGGCATCTTTTTCAACCACGGCCAGTGCTGCAACGCCGGCTCGCGCCTGTTCATCCAGGAAAAAGTGTTCGACCGGGTGGTGGCGGGCATCGCCGCCAATGCCGAGAAGATCAAGCTGGGCATCGGCATCGACCCCGATACCGAGATGGGGCCGATGGTGTCTGAAGTCCAGCATGGCCGCGTGAAAGGCTATCTCAAGTCGGGCCTGGAAGAAGGCGCGCGCGCCGTGACCGGTGGCTGCGCGCCGGACGGCCGCGGCTATTTCGTCAAGCCGACCGTGCTGGTGGACACCAAGCCCGGCATGAAAGTGGTGCGGGAGGAAATCTTCGGACCCGTGGTGGTGGCCATGCCGTTCAAGGATGCGGACGACAGCCTGATCGCGGCGGCCAACGACACCATCTATGGCCTGGCGGGCGGGGTATGGACCCGCGACATCGCCAAGGCGCACCGCATCGCCAATGGCATCAGGGCCGGCTCGGTATGGGTCAACTGCTATCACGTGTTTGATTCCGCCCTGCCCTTTGGTGGCTACAAGCAGTCGGGCTGGGGCCGGGAGATGGGCCAGGCGGTGTTGTCGAATTATCTGGAGACCAAGGCGATCACCTCGCGCATCGGCTAGAGCGCAATCTGGAAAATCGGAATCGATTTTCCGGAAAATTGCGCGACGATCGAAAGACCTAAAGTGTGATCCGATTTCGGATCACACTTTAGACGATCGAGACCGATACCTGGCCCAGAACGCCCAGGTCGCCGTCAAAGCGGTCACCCTGGGCGATCGGCACCGGCTTGACGCAGGTGCCGGTGGTGATGACCTGGCGCGCCTTGAGCGTTTCGCCATGGCGCGACAGTTCATTGACCAGCCAGGTGAGCGCGATGCGCGGATCACCCAGGACGTTGCTGCCGATACCGTCTTCGGCCACGGCGCTGTTGCGGAACATGCGGCCCTTGTGGCCGGCCAGATCCAGCACACGCCAATCTGTTCTGGCGGCCGGTCCCAGCACAAAGCGATGGGCGCAGGCATTGTCGGCGACAAGCTGGGCAAGCCCGGCCCGCTCGAAATGGCGGAAGCGGGAATCCGGCAGCTCGATCGCGGGGTGCAGGCTCTCGACCGCGGCCAGCACCTCCTCCTGCATATAGGGCTCTCTCCGCGGCGGCAGGTCGCTGGCCATCCGGAAGGCGAATTCCAGTTCCGCCACTTTCATCAGGTTGTTTCCCAGCGGGCATGCGCCCCCGTCCGCGATCACCCGTTCCGCCAGAATGCGCCCCGCCAGCGGCCCATCCACACCGATATGGCGCTGACCCGCCACGCTGGTGGCGGCGATCTTCCAGCCATAAAGCGGCGCCCGGCTATAACCCTCCAGAAGGGCCTGCACCCGATAGGCTTCGGCCCGGTCCGCCGGGACCAGACCCGGCGGCAGCGCCTCAAGCTGGGTGCCATCCGCCCAGTGGCGATAAAGCAGCGCGCAGGCTGCCTGCATGTCTTCGGGGCTCATGCGCTCCAGATAGCACAAGAGCCGCGGCTGTGGCGCGCGGCTCCTGCTCGGCCAAACGGGAATAAGGCTCGTATCAGGTATGAGCGGCGAGTTCGGCCTGGGCCTTGGCCATCTGGGCCTGGAACGTGGGATTTTCCATTAGCTTCAGCGCGACAATAGTGCCGTACTGCTGACCGGCCACGATATCGCTGCGGAAGTGCACGCCGCAGACCAGCCGGTGCTCGGCATATTCCGAGGCCCGGGCCAGGATGGCCTGGGACTTGGCCGGCAGCAGCGCCGCCAGAACCACCCCTATGGAAAAGGCCAGGGTGGAATGGCCGCTGGGGTAGGAATTGGCGGACTTGCCCGGCTTGACGGGCTCGCAGGTCTTGATGGTTGGATCTGCGCTGTAAGGCCGGACACGGTGGAAGTATTTCTTGGCAACCCCGACATCGACCGCCTCTTCATCAAGCACCATGGTCAGGAGCTTGTCGGTCTCCGGCAGGGCGGAGATGTCGAAACCCAGCGTGCTGTTGAACAGGTCGGGCTTTTCATCCCTGGCGTCATGCGCCGCCGCAGCCAGCTCCGCCGGCGTGCTGCGAGCAGCGATGGCCTTGAGCTCGGCAAACTCAGCCTTGTTATCGGCCGAACCGTCCGCTGGCGGCGGTGGCACGAAGCGGCTGGCCTCGACCGCAGCTGGGTCCAGCAACCCGGCCTGGGCGGAGGCCGACCATATCAGCGCCAGAACAAAAACGCCGGTGGCGTATCGCATCCCTTCCTGTCCTAGAACTGCGCCTTGACCGTGAACTGTACGCTGCGCGACGGCTGGTAGGAATACTGGTCCAGGCTGTTCTGGCGGTCGGCATAATCGTTGACACCGGTAGCAGCCGGCATACCGGCAACATTGCCCGCTGTCGTGGTGGCGTCGTTGATGGTGACAGCCGCCAGGCTGCGGGAGTTCAGCACGTTGAAGATGCCGATACTGAATTCGTAGTTCGAGAAGCTGTAGCTGCCCTTGAAGTCCATGTCGTTATAGGCGCCAAGCTTGTAGAAGGTCGTATTGGTATTGTCGGAATATTGCTGACCGACCAGCTTGTCGATCACCGACAGGCTCCATTCGTCCCTCTTGTAGAAAAGGCCGCTCGCCGAGGTCCACATCGGCGCCTGCTTGATCCAGAAACCGTCGCTCTTGGAGGAATTGAGCGAGCCATTGAGAAACACCGCCAGGCCCTGCAGGACTCCGTCAAAGGCATAGGTGCCTTCGCCTTCGATACCCTTGTAGGTTGCGCTACCGGTATTGACGAAGCAGGTCTCACCCAGGGGACCGGCGAAGGCGCCCGTGAGGGTGCAGTTGCCCGACACATAGTTGTTGTTCACGCCGATGTAGTAGATGTCGCCGTCAAACGTCCAGTTGTCGGCATAATAGACAGTGCCGAACTGGTAGTTGGTGGTCGTCTCCGCCTTGGGGAACACGCCGGTCGGCACCTTCTGCTCGAAAGCACTGATATCGGGAATATAGATGCCCTTGGCATACTGGAAATAGATGCTCCAGCTGGGCTCGATCTTGTAGTTGACGGTCGCGAACGGCAGGTCCTGGGTGGTGGTGAATTGCTGGTCCGCCGCAACGACCGGCTTGGTCTTCTGTTCCAGCGGCGCATTCACATAATGGTTCCACCAGACATATTTGAAGCCCGGGGTAATCGTCAGGTCAGGGGTAAAGGGGTGGAGCTCCAGCTCCACGAAGGGCTGATACTGATCCCAGCCGGAATGTTCATAATATTCGTAATAGTTCGCGTTGTTCGGTATCGCGGTGTTGGAGGAGCCGTGGCTGGCGAGCAGGCGGGAGTCGGCATAGAACTGGGTGTGCCAGGGATCGCAGCCGGCGCTGGAGGCGTTGCACTGGGTGGCGTCATAGTCCGAGCGTGCGCGCTGGGAACTGGAATGTTCCCACCACACGCCGGTGCGGACCTCGCCGGTCAGCCAGTCATAATCAAAATCGTCGGAAACGCGGAAGATATCGCCCCAGTTGCGATAGGCATTCTGCTTGGTGTAGCCGGGCACGTCGTTGGGGAAGGCGACGCCATGGACGATCGAACCATTGCCTTCGGTGATGCCCCTGGCGATGTCGGCGGCGGTCTGCATGATCGAGGTCGTGCTCAGTGTCTTGTTGACATAGGCATAGGTATAGGCGGTGTTGTCGATCTTGATGCCATTGCCCAGATCGCCCTGCAGGCGCAGATAATCCATGTCGGTCTTCTTGTGGACATGGTTATAGGCCGCATAGGTGCCGGCGTTCGGGTTGGTGTTCTGCAGCGCGAAATTCTTGCCATAGGCGACAAGCTGGGCGGCCGTGGTGCCGGCATTGTCTTCAAGCTGCTGGAACAGGCCGTTATAGTCGGCCAGCGCCGTCAGGGTCCAACCGGGTGCGATATCGGTCTGGGTCTTGATCAGATAATTCTGTGCCGCGCTGGAATTGAGGGTCAGATAGCCGCCGGTGTTGGTGTCCTGGAAGTTGACCAACGCGCGGTTGTTGAGCCCCAGCACGTCGAAGTCGCCGGTCTGGACATTGAGATTGCCCATGCTGGTGTTCCAGGTGCCGCCGGTCCCTTCAACGCGCAGATGCCTGTCGGGGCTCAGCACCTCAGAGAATATGTTGATCGAGCCGCCATAGGTGGACGGGCCCATATTGCCGGCGTTGCCGGGGCCGCGGTCCACGTCGATGCTGCCGATGACGCTGGCGGGGAAATAGGATTCCGAATGGTGGGTGGGGCCGTTGGTGTCGCCGAAGGGGATGCCATCGAAATTGATGCCGAAGCTGCCGTCGGGCAGGCCGCGCAAGGTGTTCTTGACGCCGCCATCCGAAAGGCCCGGACCGTTCAGGTCGGTGCCCGTCATCGAAGGCGCGATCGCAAGAATGGTGGTGTAGGTGCCGGTTGCCGCCACCGAGTCCTGGATATAGGACTTGCTGATGATGGTCTGCGGTTCGGTGGTCTCCAGCGAAGACTTGGCCGGCGCGGTATCCGGGTTGAAGGCCGTGCCCGTGATGACCACGGTTTCGATTTCACCGGCTCCGTTGGCCGCGACCTGTTGGGCAAGGGCCGGCGCTGCCAGCAGGCAAAGTCCCGACGCCAGAAGCGCCAGAGAAGCCGAACCGCAATAAAGTTTCTTGGAATTCCGTACAGACATGATGATCCCCGCGCAATCAATTGCGACGAGGCAAAGCAAATGCGCTGACGGAATCGCGGTTGTTCGCGAGTTCGTCCAGCGCGGCTTCTTTGGATTGCCCCGTCTTGTGCGACGGTAGTCCCATGCGCGTTTGACAGTCCGGTGACAGCGACTATACGAATAGTCAATCTGACCATTTCGACGTGCTAACTGGCCGCGACATACGGTCCGCGCGTACTGGTAATGTGGGCGGGGATATAGCCCGACAAGAGCTCATCAAAGTTCTGAAAAAGCCAGCGGGCATTCAGCTGAGGCTTATGAAGCAAGCGCCCTGTTTTGGCGCGGCCCAAAAACCGGGAAAGCGTCGGCCCATAACATGGAATTGAAATCTAATAATCTTACCAAGTTGAACGGCGCTTTTTCGAGCAGCTCAACTGCCCGGAAGGCATGCAGTTTGGTAGCCCGTCGCCAATAAAGGTGGTCTCTATCCGTCAAGGAAGATCGGCTTTTAGCCGATGCCGACACTTGGCTTTCTGATTTCTCTGATTATTCTGGCTTCGTTTTCCCAAAATGCCGCCCTGAACGCCAAGACAGGATCAGCCATGCATTGGTGCCCAATCTGCTGGGACGTTGCCGCTTCGGCATGGCGCAGAGATGCCAGATTTTGGGGCAATCGCTTACAAAGCTACTTCGCTGCGGGGCGTGATTTGCGGCGGCTGGGCTTGGCTTTGGGCTCAGGGAGTTGAGCTAAGCGGCGGGAAAGCTCCTTGGAAAGCGACACCCCGGGTCCGCGGGTGTCGTCTTCGTAAATAAACGCGATACCAGCTCGCACAAAGACGTTTTCTAAGCGCGCCGCTGTCGTCAAAAGCACCCCTCTACCAGACTCAAAGCGCACTACGGTATTTTTGTTGATCCCGGTTTTCTCCTGGATTTCGACCAAGCTCCAACCTAGTGCCGCGCGCGCCATCCGCGCCTGAACCGGCTTCAACATTCACTTGACTGGCGGACCTGATA
>DATAWO010000031.1:0-17903 GCA_036267165.1 Rhizomicrobium sp.
GAATCCCGGTGTCGTTTTGGTTTCGAAGTTCGCCTCGTGCCTGATATCACGGGGACCTGCGAACTTCGAAACCACGACACTGGATTTTTGGCGCGCGCGGGGGTAACACCCGGCCATGGCGACATCTGCACTGGTGCTGTTTTCCGGCGGACAGGATTCCACCGTCTGCCTGGCCTGGGCGCTTGCGCGCTTTGACCGTGTCGAGACCGTGGGTTTCGATTATGGCCAGCGTCACGCGGCCGAACTGGCGGCGCGGCCGCGCCTCCTGGAAAAGCTTCGCGCCGGTTTTGCCGGCTGGTCGCGGCGCCTGGGCGAAGATCATCTGTTGCCGCTGGATGTCCTGAAGGCGATCGGCGGCAGCGCGCTCACCAGCGACATGGCGATCGAAATGGGCGAAAGCGGGTTGCCCACCACTTTTGTGCCGGGCCGCAATGTCATGTTTCTGACAGCGGCGGCTGCGTTGGGCTATCGCCGCGGCATAACCGAACTGGTCGGCGGCATGTGCGAGACCGATTTTTCGGGCTATCCTGACTGTCGCGATGAAACCGTCCAGGCCATAGCAAGGGCGCTCGGCCTGGGTTTGGCGCGTGAAGTGAATGTGCATACACCGCTGATGTGGATCGACAAGGCGGCCACCTGGCGGCTGGCGGAAGAACTTGGCGGCAAGGCGCTGGTGGACCTGATCGTGGAAGAAACCGTCACCTGCTATGAAGGCGATCGTGCGCATCGCCACGACTGGGGCCATGGTTGCGGCAAGTGTCCGGCCTGTGAATTGCGTGCCGCCGGTCATGCCAGATACGTGTCCGCATGATCTATTCGGTCAAGGAGATCTATTACACCTTGCAGGGTGAGGGCGCCCAGGCCGGGCGCGCCGCGGTCTTCCTGCGCTTTGCCGGCTGCAATCTGTGGAGCGGGCTGGAAAAAGACCGGGGGGATGCGGTCTGCCGTTTCTGTGACACCGATTTTGTCGGTACCGATGGTCCCGGCGGCGGCAAATTCGCCGATGCGGCGGCGCTGGCGCGGGCGGTCTTTGCTGTTTGGCCCGGACAAGCCAAAGGCAAGCCCTATGTCGTCTGCACCGGCGGCGAACCCCTGCTGCAACTGGACAAGGCGCTGATCCTGGCGCTTCACGATGAAGGCTTTGAGATCGGCATCGAGACCAACGGCACCCTGTTGCCGCCGCCCGGCATCGACTGGATCTGCGTCAGCCCCAAGGCCAATGCCGCGCAGAAGCTCAAGCATGGCGACGAACTGAAACTGATCTATCCGCAGGACGGTGCGGCGCCGGAGCGCTATGCCGGCCAGGACTTCCGCCATTTCTTCCTGCAGCCGATGGACAATCCGGATCGTGCCGCAAATACCCAGGCGGCGACCGAATATTGCCTGAAAAAACCCCGGTGGCGGCTTTCCCTGCAGACCCACAAGCTGATCGGCATACGCTGATCAGGCCCGCGTCCGGCGCAGATTGAAGCGCGGCCCGGAAAGCCCATCTCTGCCCAGCAAGAGAGGGTTTCATGGATTCCTGGCCTTTAGTCATCAGCTTCGGCGCCACCGCGGTGGCTGTCTTTGTCTACAGCTTTCTGTTCGCGGTCTAGAAGACCGTCACGATCCCGTCCACGTCGGGGCGGGGCCGCTCTTCAAGCTCCTCCGCGGGCATTCCCAGATAGATGAAACCGGCGATGCGCTCGCCAGCCTTCAGCCCCAGCCTGTCCTTGACGACCGGATGATAGGCGTACCACTCCGTCAGCCAGTTGCCGACAAAGCCCAGCGCGGTGGCCGCGACCAGGATGTTCTGGCACACCGCGCCGGCCGACAGTTCCTGCTCCCAGACCGGAATCTTGTGCTGCTCGCGGGCGGATGAAACCACGCCGATCACCACCGGCGCGCGCAGGAAGCGGGCGCGCTCTTCCTCCACCTGCTTGCCGCGCTCACCTTCGGCCGCCATCACCCCGGCCAGGATGTCGCCGGCGCGCTCGCGCCCCTTGCCTTCGAACAGGATGAACCGCCAGGGAAACAGCTTGCCATGATCGGGCGCGCGCGCGCCCGCCTGCAAAATCTGCGCGAGCTGCTTTTTGGATGGCCCCGGCTCTTTCATCGCCTTGG
Source organism: Rhizomicrobium sp. (assembly GCA_036267165.1). Taxonomy (GTDB): domain Bacteria; phylum Pseudomonadota; class Alphaproteobacteria; order Micropepsales; family Micropepsaceae; genus Rhizomicrobium. Next base: position 2,104 of record DATAWO010000031.1, read on the forward strand.
CCGAGCCGGAGCGGCGGCTGAGCAGCAGATCAATGGCGTGCGGCGCGGGATGGTTGAATTCGTGGCTATGGGACATTGAAAGACTTTCGGTTAGGCGGACACGTCGGCGCAGGTCTGGGGCGGCGCCTCTCCCCTGACAGCACAGAAACGGGCGAAGCGCTTGCCGTCCAGATACAGGACGCCAAGATATTCGCCGCCGATCAAGTCGCCGTCGAAGACATAATCGATGCCATCCTGCCTGAGCACCATATGTTTGGCCGTCATGCGCCAATGTCCGGAGAGGCTGGGCTGGACAGCCTTGCCGGTGTGCATGTCATGGCCATCCTCGCTGTAGCTGCCATCCGGCCTCAGATGCCAGGTGTACACATTGCCGGGAAAGCCTTTGGGAATGACCGCGGTCCACACCGCATCCTGTGCGCTCACAGGCAGCGCCCAGGCCCCGATCAGCAGGGCAGCCATGATTGTTCTGCACCACAGTGTCATGGGACTTTTTAAGTGCCGGGACCGGGCTTATGTCAGGTCGGGCCCGGAAAAAGCCCGGTTTCGGACGTTTTGAAATTCTACAAAGTTTCGTGGTAAAAGCACGCCTCTCAAGGATACGCCATGGCAACGCCGCGCGAAAAAGTCTCTTCCGTCGACCCGATCTGGACCGCCATGCGTCAGCAGGCCGAGGCCATGGCGGGACGCGAGCCCACGCTCGCGGGTTTCGTCCATGCCACCATCCTGCAGCATGACCGCCTGGAGCAGGCGCTATCCTATCACCTGGCGCGCAAGCTGGGCGGCGAGGATCTGAGCCCGCTCGCCATCCGCGAGATGTTCGACAATGCGGCCGCGTTCGACACCGTCATCGGCCAGGCGGTGCGCGCCGACCTGTCGGCGGTGTTCGAACGCGATCCGGCCTGCCATTCCTATATCGACGCCTTTCTCTTCTACAAAGGCTTCCATGCCCTGGAGAGCTTCCGTGTCGCCCACTGGCTTTGGCGCGAAGGCAGGCGGGCGATGGCGCTGTTCCTGCAAAGCCGTATCTCACAGAAGTTCGCGGTCGACATTCATCCCGCCGCCGAAATCGGACGCGGTATCATGCTGGATCACGCCACCGGCATCGTGATCGGCGAGACCGCGGTGGTGGAGGATGATGTTTCCATCATGCAGGACGTCACCCTGGGCGGCACCGGCAAGGAAAGCGGCGACCGCCATCCCAAGATCCGCCGCGGCGTGCTGCTGTCGCTGGGCGCCAAGATCCTGGGCAACATCGAGGTCGGCGAATATAGCCGCGTGGGCGCCGGTTCGGTGGTGCTCAAGTCCGTGCCGCCGGGCTGCACCGCCGTGGGCGTCCCCGCCAAGCTGGTCAATTGCGATTGCGGCGAAAATCCGTCGCAGCAGATGAATCATTTCATCGAGGAAATGCCTGATAACACAGGCTGATGCGTCCTGCTTGACGCTGATGGCCCGGCGTGCGAGTTCAACAGCGCCCATTGACGAGGAACCGGCCTTGACCCGCAGCGAAATCTGGCGCCTGGAGAAATATCTCCGCAACCTGTTCCGTCTCGACACCATCACCATTGTCGAGCGGCCCAAGCAGCCGGATTCCGTCGAAGTCCAGGTCAATGGCGAATTCGTCGGCGTCCTGTTCAAGGATGAAGAAGACGGCGAAATCTCCTACGCCTTCAACATGGCGATCCTGGAGATGGATTTGCCGGAGGCGCCCGCCTCGCGCGGCTGATGCGCCCAGGCCGGGAGCCAAAGCGCCGGCTTGAACTTCAGTTCGCTTTTTTTGTTTCAAAACCCGCCATCAGGACATTCACGCCGCCTGACAATTCGCGCCAGCGCGCCAGCCAGGCGCGCTTGAAGCGCCAGGAAAGGCTCACCGACCTGCCCAGGGGCTGATCGGTGGCGAGGCAGTTGGGGCTGGGCAGTTCGGGCGACGGCTGCTCGCACAAAAACAGCATCAGCTTGCCGTCATTCTCGCCCGCGAAAAGATCCTCGCGCCCATAGCCGGAATTTTTGGCGAAACCATATTGGGTCAGGCCAAAGGGGCGGGGCGTGCCCGCGGGATCTGGAATATAGGGCCGATAGATACGCGCCAGCCGGGCCGGGGCGTCCAGCGGATTGGTATCGCCGCGCAGCGAAAGCCGGACCACCGGGGAATCCGGCGCGTTGCCGGCGAACAGGCGCGCCTCGGCGTCGGAATAGCCCCGCCAGGACGGAAACAGGGCCGCCAGCGTGACGCTTTTCTGTTCGCCGCCGGCGCGGGCGGCGGGATTCTGGATGTAGTTGGCGGGAATGGCGAAGGCGTGGCCCCGCACTGTCAACGCGACCAGGGTGGATTGGTCGGTGGGAGCGGCCGCAATCCTGGGGCCGGGACGCAGATACCAGCCCAGGAACAGGCCCGACAGAAGCAGGATGGCGAACAGGAAGATGGCCGGGATCAGCCAGCCGGAATGCTGGTGAATGTCCTCTTTCTGGTCGGCGTGACTCATCTTTGCCCGTCCCGGCATTTAACACCCCTGATACGACGGTCCGCAGGAGCTGGGCCTGCCGCTTGCCCAATTCTTGCGACGCGTGACCCGGAAACATCAATTCGGGTCATTCCGGGACATGTCACACCTGTTTCGGGCCGGTACGGCCCTTGTCTGTGTCGCCCTGATCACGGGCCGCCAGCCGCATTTGAGCCCGCATTGGCGGGCAGTGGCGGCTGACTTCGGGCGTGCCCGGCTTCAAGCCAGGCTGGGGGCGCCCGTCCTTTCCCTGTTCCGCAACGGGAATGGCTGAGGGCGCCATGCAAAGCTTCCTGCTGGTGGTTTTTGCGATCGCGGGCGGCCTGACCCTGTCGGGTATCGTCGCCAATCTGTACCGCCTGATGGCGACCAAGCCCGAAAGCGATGCGCAAACCTGGGTCTATTATGGCGTCATGGTGGTGGCGGGCCCCAGTGTGCTGTTCGACAACGCCACCCGCACCTTCCGCAAGAAAGAGTGCACCGGGCTGGCGCTGGCCTTCGCCCTGGGCCTGGCGATCTACTGGGCGATGGTGCTGGGCGCCATTCTTCTGGAAGTCGTGGTCTCGGTCTGACTTTTTTGTTGCCCCCTCCGGCCTTCGCATCGCAAGCGCTGCTACGGCCACCTCCCCCGCTCGCGTGCTTACGCACGCGCAGGGGAGGCGGGCCAATGCTTGTATTGCTAGAGAACGGTGAGCATCGACGCCACCAGCGGATGGCGCACAATGTCGCCTTCCGCCAGCCGCACCACCGGAATGTCCGGCAGCTTTTCCAGTTTTTGGGCGATATCGGCAAGGCCGGAGATGCCGGGTAGAAGATCGGTCTGGTCCGGATCGCCCGTCAGCACCATGGTGGAACGCCAGCCAAGCCGCGTCAGCAGCATCTTGATCTGGGTATAGGTGCAGTTCTGCGCCTCATCGATCACCACAAAGCATTCGCTCAAGGTGCGACCGCGCATATAGGCCACGGGCGCGATCTCGATGATGCCGTCCGCCAGCATCTGCTTCAGCCGCTTGGTCCCCAGCCTTTCGGTGAGCGCATCGTAAAGCGGGCGCAGATAGGGCGCCAGTTTCTCGGTCAGGTCGCCGGGCAGGAAGCCCAGGCTTTCGCCGGCTTCCACCGCGGGCCGCGACAGCACGATGCGCTGCACCTTGCCGGCTTCCAGCGCCTCCACCGCCTTGGCGATGGCGAGATAGGTCTTGCCGGTGCCGGCAGGACCCAGCGCCAGCACGACGCTCTGGGAGTCGATGGCATCCATGAACTGCTGCTGGGCCGGGCTCATGGCCCGGACATTTTTTACGTATTTGCGGTCCCGGAATTGGGCATCGGGATCGTGCGGCGTCCAGCCTTTATTTTGATGATTGGGCCGGCCGGGGAAAAGGGGATGCACATTTTCTTGAGCGTAGGCAGAGACGCGCGACTTCGAACGCATGGAGCGTTTGGCCATGAATACTCCCGATAGGTGCTTTGAGGTGTGAAGGAAGGGGTGGGGCGACCGGGTGTTCCGGCCCTGAACTCTTTCGGCGAACGCAGTGCGAGATGCACCAGTGCCTTTTCCCCCGATAACAGGCGAATCACATCGCCTGAGTTCAGGGTATCGTTTTTTGTGGATAGCTGTGTGAAATTCTCAAGACCGAACAGACTCAGGATTGCGACGCCAGGGAGTTGTTAAGGGGAGTTGTTAACACATGCCGATTTATGCGCTGGATGGCGTGGTGCCCGAGATCGCCGAAGATTGCTGGATCGCGCCGGATGCGGTGCTGATCGGAAAGGTCCAGTTGCTGAAGGGTGCGAGCATCTGGTTCGGCGCGGTGCTGCGCGGCGACAATGACTGGATCACAATCGGGCCGAACTCCAACGTCCAGGATCATAGCATCATTCACGCCGATCCGGGACAGCCCGTGACGATCGGGCGCGGGGTCACCATCGGCCATCGCGTGATCGTGCACAGCGCCAGCGTCGGAGACGACACCCTGATCGGCATGGGCGCGATCCTGCTCAATCGCGCGCGGATCGGCGCGCGTTCACTGGTGGGCGCGGGCGCGCTGGCGACCGAGGACAAAAGCTTCGAGGATGGCAAGATGATCCTGGGAGCGCCGGCCAGAGCGGTGCGTGATCTTTCGCCGGAGCAGATCTCCGGCATCGAGAAGTCTGCGGCGATCTATCTCGCCAATGCCCGGCGCTACGCCGCCAAGCTCAAGCCCGCCTGAAGGTGCGCTTTTCGCTGCCGGAATATTCGATTGGCCGGCTCCAAATCTTGCGGATGCGGGTGTCGGTCTCCGGCCCGAAATTGAACCAGGCCGCCTTGTCGCGGACGGCGTCCACGATGAACAGGGTGTCGAGTTTGCCAAGCTTCTGCACCAGCGCGTTGCGGATGGTGTTGATCGACGCCTCGCTGGACAGCACCCAGGCCTGAGGCCCGAAACGGTGCGCCTGGCCAAGGCTGAAAATCTCTTCTTCCAGGCCGGTAATGGAGCGCGACTTCATGTCGGCGACGACGACGAAATGGGTGGGCTGGCCGTCGGGCGCTTCGGCTTCCGGGCGTGCGCCGAAGCGGGCCGATCGCGCGGGCTCCGTCGCTTCAATGCCGTCGGAAGGCGCGGACTGAAACAGCGGCGCGAGCACGGGGTCTTCGCCGGCGGGATGAAACTGTTCTTCCCCGGCGCGCGCGACCAGCGAGTGATCCGCCAGGCGGTTCTCGGCATGGAAGCTCTGCATTTGTTCCAGGTTGTAGGGGCCGTAGACGCGGCCGCCAACGCTGATTGTCCAGGAGTCAGCCATTATCGAAATGCACAAGTTTTCAGCGCCAGACTACCCGCCAATGGTTACGCAATTGTTGCCCATAAGCCGGGAGCGGGTCGCAAACCTACGGAAATAACAGGCGTTTCCGTGAAAACCGTGACAGGGATACTACAGGAATTGCCAGCTGCCATCGCGGCGCCGGCAGGCCGTGCCGTCGCGGTCGAACTCGCGGCCTCGGCGGTAGACCACCTGGGTGAAATCGCGGCACAGGCGCGGGCCCCGGTAATATTCGCGGTTGGTGACGATGTAACCGTGGTTGGGGCCGCGGCTCCACTCATAGCGGCGCCCGACAGGGCCATGGAAACTCTCGTCATAGGAGCGGGCGGCATAGGGCCGGTCCTCGCAGTCCATGTCACGTGAGATGGCGTTGCCGGCCAGACCGCCCAGCAGCGCACCGCCGATAATGCCAACGCCACTGCCATGGGTCAGGACACCGCCCAGCACGCCGCCCAGCACACCGCCGGCGATGGTGCCGCCGGTATGGTCGCGGCCGCTGCAGTCGTCGGCGAAAGCAGCTTGCGTTCCGGCCATCAAGCCCAGGCTCAAGGCGAGGGCGGCGGCGGCATGTTTCATCCCGGTCTCCCGTAAGAGTTTTCGCATGGAACTTTAGTGACTTGGCCGCTGGATGGCAAAAGATCATGGCCCCGGTTTGGGCCGGGGCCATGATGGGCCGTCAGCCAAGATGGGCTGTCAGTCAAATCGCCAGTTGCCGGTGCCGATTTCGCGGCAAGCGGTGCCGGAACGGGTGAAGCTCTGTCCGCCGCGCCAGCTGGTTTCGGTGAAGTCGCGGCACACCTGATCACCGCGGCGGAATTCACGCACCGCGGTGAAGGTGCCGTGATTGTTGCGGTTGTGCCATTCATAAGGGCGGCCGATATCGCCGTTCAGGCTCTGGGCATAAACCCGGAACGCCGCCGGCTGGTCGTCGCAATCCACGTCACGGCCGATCACATTGCCGAGCACACCGCCGACCACGACGCCGCCGATGGTGGCGCCGGCATTGCCATGACTGGCCAGGCCGCCGATCAGGCCACCCGCGAGCGCGCCGAAGATGGTGCCGTTGGCGGCATTGCCGCGATGGCAATTCTCTTCATAGGCGCCCTGCTGATAGTAGTTGCTCGGCGGAGGCGGCGGAGGGGGACCGTAGCCATGGCCGGGCGGCGGACCAAAATCACCCCGATCGCGATAATGGATGCGGCGATAGCGGCCGTCGCGGTCGTAATAGCCGTTATGGTCGGCATCGCTGTAATAGCCGCCCGGATCATTGCCCGGCGGCACCCAGCCGGGCTGGGCCCAGGCCGCGCCGCTGACAAAAATTGCAGCCGTGCAGGCGCCCAGAAAAATTTTCTTGATGGCCATGTCTCTCTCCCTTTGGAAATGCGTTCGGCGCTCCACCGCCAAAGCCAAAGATTCGCGTCTTTGACCTGAACCTTATCTGAACAGATTGCGGCGACTAATTGACGGAGTAGTCGATCACCGACCAGCCGCCATTTTCATAGGCGAGGGTGACAGTCTCCACCGCCGCGGCCTTGTGGGCGAACGCCGTGTCATAGCGGATGACGGCGGTGTTGTTGCGGCTGAGATCAATGGACTTGAGGTCCCGGCTGGCAACCGCGCCCAGCGGCGCGCGCTTGGCGCCGGCCTCCGCCGCCCAGGCATCGGTCTTCTGGCGGTTCTGGAATGCCTTGCCGGCTTCGCTCCAGCTCTGGGCATAGTTCTTGTCGTCCACCAGCACCAGCCATTGGCGCGCCCGGTCATCGGGGGTGGGGGTGACGGCGGTGACGGTGGATGCTTTGGCGGGTGCAGCCTGGGCCAGCGCCCCGGTTGCGGCGCCAAAAAGCACAAGAATGGCCAAAATCAGGCGAAGGAACATGGCAGCCTCAAATGCGCGCGATCTATCCGGACGATAACGCGCGAGGCCGCTCAGGGTTCGCATGGCGCGCTAGTACTAGTAGGTGCGGGCCTTGGGCTTTATGTACTCGATGTCGCTGGTCAGCGTGTAGGTGTGGACCGGGCGATAGTCGATTCGGGTCTGGCCGGTGTTCACGTCCAGCCAGGCCAGGGTGTGTTTCATCCAGTTGACGTCGTCGCGGCTGGGATAGTCCTCGCGCGCATGGGCGCCGCGGCTCTCCAGCCGGTTGACCGCGCCCGCCACCGTCACCACGGCCTGCTGGATCAGATTGTCGAATTCCAGCGTCTCCACCAGATCGGTGTTCCAGATCAGCGATCGGTCCTTGATGCCGATGTCGCCGCGCTGGGCATAGATGGCGGTGACGCGGCGCAAGCCCTGCTCCAGGGTATCGCCGGTACGGAACACGGCCGCATCCTCCTGCATCGCCTTCTGCATGGCCAGGCGCATCACCGCGGTGGGCGTTGAGCCCTTGGCGTTGCGGAAATAATCGAAGCGGGCAATGGCCTCGTCGCCCGCGCCCTTGGGCAGTTCCTGCTGGGTGTGCACGCCTTCCAGCGATTTGGCGGCTTCCACCCCGGCCGCCTTGCCGAACACCACCAGATCGATCAGCGAATTGGAGCCCAGGCGGTTGGCGCCATGCACGCTCACACAGGCCGCTTCGCCCACCGCCATCAGGCCGTGGACCACCGTGTCCGGATTGCCCCCGGCCAGGGTCAGCGCCTCGCCGGTATAGGCGCAAGGGATGCCGCCCATATTGTAATGGACCGTGGGCAGGACCGGGATCGGTTCCTTGGTGACGTCCACGCCGGCGAAGATGCGCGCCGATTCCGAGATGCCGGGCAGCCGTTCGTGAATGATCTTGGGATCCAGATGCGACAGATGCAGGTGGATATGGTCCTTGCCCGGGCCCACGCCGCGGCCTTCGCGGATCTCGATGGTCATGGCGCGGGAGACGACGTCGCGGGAGGCCAGATCCTTGGCGTTGGGGGCATAGCGCTCCATGAAGCGCTCGCCTTCCGAATTGGTGAGATAGCCGCCTTCGCCGCGCACCCCTTCGGTGATCAGCACGCCGGCGCCGAAAATGCCGGTGGGGTGGAACTGCACGAACTCCATGTCCTGCAGCGGCAGGCCGGCGCGCAGCACCATGGCGTTGCCGTCGCCGGTCTGGGTATGGGCGCCGGTGCAGCTCAGATAGGCGCGGCCATAGCCGCCGGTGGCCATGATTACCTGGTGGGCGCGGAAGCGGTGGATGGCGCCGTCATCGAGATTCCACGCCATCACGCCGCGGCAGGCGCCGTCGTCCATGATCAGGTCCAGGGCGAAGAACTCGATGAAGAAATTGACCTCATGCTTGACGCACTGGCCGTACAGGGTGTGCAGCATGGCGTGGCCGGTGCGGTCGGCGGCGGCGCAGGTGCGTTGCACCATGCCCTGGCCGTAATTGGCGGTCATGCCGCCAAAGGCGCGCTGATAGATCTTGCCTTCCTCGGTGCGGGAGAAGGGCATGCCGAAATGCTCAAGCTCGTACACCGCTTCCGGCGCGTTGCGGCAGAGATATTCGATGGCGTCCTGGTCGCCCAGCCAGTCCGACCCCTTGACGGTGTCGTACATGTGCCAGCGCCAATTGTCCTCGCCCATATTGCCCAGCGATGCGGCGACGCCGCCCTGGGCCGCCACGGTGTGGCTGCGGGTGGGAAAGACCTTGGTGATGCAGGCGGTCTTGAGGCCGCGCTGGGCGCATTCCAGGGTGGCGCGCAACCCTGCGCCGCCCGCGCCGACGACGACGACATCGAATGTGTGGTCAACGATATTATAGGCGGGCATGAGCGGTCCTATAGGGCTGCGATGCGAACGATGGCGAAAAGGCTGACAACGCCGACAGCGATGACGCTCAGAAGGACAAGCAGCAGGAGAAAGATCTTGGTGCCTGCGGTGTGGATGTAATCGTCTATCACCACCTGCAGGCCAAGGTAAGCGTGATACAGCGAGAAGCTGACAAAGGCGCCCATCAGGATTGCGTTCCAGGGATGGGCGAGAAACTGCAGGGCCGCGACCTCGCTGGTGCCGGCCAGGCCCAGCATCGCGTAGAGGAACCACAGCGACAGCGGGATCAGCGCGACCGAGGTGACGCGCTCATGCCAGAAATGGCCGGTGCCCGAATGGGACGAGCCCATGCCTTCGACCTTGTGCAGCGGGGTTTGCGCCGAATTCATTGCAGGTATCCTCCGTGACCGGTCCATGCCAGCGCGAAGATGGCGACGGCGCAGACGACGGAAAGCGCCAGGATGATCACGCTGTTGCGTTCCGCCGTGTGCTTGGGAAAACCGTAACCCAGATCCCAGGCCAAATGCCGTATGCCGTTGAGGAAGTGAAAGACCAGCGACCAGGTCAGGCCGAACACGATCAAAAGACCGATGGGCGTATCGGACACCGCGTGGAAAGCCTGCCAGCCATCCGGCCCGTTGGAAATGCAGACCAGCCACCAGGCCAGAACGATCGCGCCAATCGTCAGCCCCACGCCGGTAGCGCGGTGGGTGATCGAGGTCGCCATGGTCATCGGCCAGCGATAGATGGTGAGATGCGGAGAAAGCGGGCGTGATGCCGCCACGGATTTTTGCGGAGTGTCCGCCATACATTCCCCTTTGAATAGGTCTTGCAGCCCGGGGGCGGAGTTTAGGGGCGTACCCGTGTCAGTCAACCGCGCTTTCAACCTTCCCGCTATCGCTTTGCAACGCGGCTTGCGGCAAATTCCCATCCACAGGCAAAATGCGCGAATCAATCTTGAACACAAGGACTTGGGACATTCCGGGCATGCCGATCCGGGGCGCTGCGGCGATCCTCTTGGGCATGGCGATGCTGAGCCTGATGTTTCTGTCGGCGGCGATCTGGAACGGTTTTCCTCTCATTTTTTATGACACCGGCGCCTATGTGCTGGAAGGGCTGGGCCATGTCTTCCTGGTGGAGCGCGCGCCGGTCTATGCCGAACTGCTCTTCCTGGCCGGCGGCGCCTTCAGCCTCTGGCCCGTGGTGATATTGCAGGCATTGATGACCAGCTATCTGATCGTGGAAGTGGCCCGTATCGAAGTGCCGGGCCTCACCCTTTGGGGGTTGGCGGTGATCGGGGCCGCTCTCAGCCTGGCCACCGGCATCGACTGGTATGTGGGTCAGGTCGAGCCCGACATTTTCACGCCCATGGTGATCCTGGGTTCGTATCTGCTGCTGTTTCGCAGCAAACGTCTGGGCCGGTGGGGCCGCGGCTGGGTGGCTGGCCTGACCGGCCTGGCGGTGGCCTGCCATCCCTCGCATCTGGGCCTGCAGATCGGGCTCATCGCCGCGGCGGGATTGTACGGCCTGGCGGCGCGGCGCTGGCGCAGCTTGCCGCAGCCGGACCTGCGGCGCGGCCTGATCGGACTGGCGGTTGCGTTCGGCCTGATCCTGGCGGGCAATTTCGCGCTCACCGGCACGGTTTTCATCAGCCGGTCGGGCTCGGTCTTCGTCTTTGCCCGGCTGATGCAGGACGGGTTGGTCCAGCGCCTGCTCAAGGATACTTGTCCGCCGGCAGGCGAGATGCGCTGGGCACTTTGCCCCTACAGGGACCGGCTGCCCACCAACGCCAATGCCTGGTTGTGGGGCGCGACCAGCGAATTCCACGCCCTTGGCGGCTTCGCCGGCAAGACACAGCAGGAAGAAGACACCCACATCATCGTGGAAAGCGTGAAACGCTATCCGCTGATGAACCTCAAGGCGGCGGTCCAGGATTCGCTGATGCAATTCCTTGAGTTCAAGACCGGCGACGGCATCGAGCCGCAGCTCACCATCCTGGAGGCCGGTTTCAAGCATCTGATTCCGTCCCAGGTGCCGGCCTATCTGGAGGCGCGCCAACAGCGGGGCACGTTGCGCTTCAAGACCCTGAACATGATCCATGTGCCGGTGGGCTTTCTGTCGGTGCTGGGGCTTCTGCTTCTGCTGCACAATGCCGCCGGCCGCCGGCGGTGGAACCAAGCAAGCCTGCCGGCGCTGGTGTTTCTCGGGCTGATCGGCAACGCCATCATCTGCGGCACCTTCTCCAATCCCCATGACCGCTATCAGTCCCGGATCATCTGGCTGCCCAGCCTGGTCCTGCTTCTGGCGGTCGCCCGCGACCGGCGTGCCTTGCAGCCCGTAGCAGAATCCGGCACTTAGTTGATGGTCGCACGGCCGGACGGAAAAATATGGCCCCCGCGCTTTCCATGAGCGGTTAACTGGGGGCCATATTTTTCCTGGCCGATGCTCCTGGAGTAACGATGCCCGTCCTCATTGCGCCGTCCATTCTGTCCGCCGATTTCTCCAAGCTGGGCGCGGAGATAGAGGCGGTCGAGGCGGCGGGCGCCGACTGGATCCATGTCGATGTGATGGATGGCCATTTCGTTCCCAACATCACTATCGGGCCTTCGGTCGTGAAGGCGCTCCGGCCGCACGCCAAAAAGCCCTTCGACGTGCATCTGATGATTTCGCCGGTGGATCCTTATCTCGACGCTTTCGCCCAAGCCGGGGCCGACGGACTGACAGTCCATCCGGAAGCCGGCCCCCATATCCACCGCAGCCTGCAGCACATCCGGCAACTGGGAAAGCGGGCGGGTGTGGTGCTCAATCCCGGCACGCCGGTGGATGCGCTCGACAATCTGATGGATCTGGTGGACCTGATCCTGATCATGAGCGTCAATCCGGGATTCGGCGGCCAGAGCTTCATCGAAAGCCAGCTCAAAAAGATCGAGGCGGCACGCAAGCGGATTGACGCCCAAAAAAAAATTGATGGCCGCGACATCGCCCTGGAAGTGGATGGCGGCATCACTCCCGAAACGGCAAAGCGCGCGGTCGCCGCGGGTGCCACGGTGCTGGTGGCGGGGACTTCGGTGTTTCAGGGCGGCCCGTCGAAATACGCAGCCAACATCGCCGCGCTGAGAGGTTGACGTGCGCGCCAGCGAGATGCTGCCGCTCCTGCCCGAACTGTTGCGGGCGGTCGCGCGCCGCGCTCTGGCCCCTGCCAGGGTCCGGCTGCGGCGCAACCCGGTCTATCGCCATATGCTCAGGGGCCAGCTGGCCGATCATATCGCCTTTCATCCCTGGGACGCGGCGCCCCGCCGCCTGGAGGAGGCCGACAGCCTTTTGCGCGGACGCTTCCGCTTTTATGGCATCAGCGTGGATGTGCCCGACGGCGTTTCGGTGTTCGATCTTCAGCCGCCAACGCCCGCCTGGCACATGGCGCTGCACAGCTTTGCTTGGCTGCCCGCCTTGTCCAATGCCGGCGGCGACAATGCCAGGCGCCTTGCCACCAACCTGATCGGCCAGTGGCTCAAGCGCTATAACGGCTATTCCGAACCTGTCTGGCTGGCGCACATCATGGCGCGGCGGCTGGCGTCCATCTTCAGCCATGGCCGGCTGGTGGTCCTCAATTCCGAGATGATGTGGCGCTCGCGCCTGTTTGTTTCCCTGCGCGAACAGGCGAAAGTGCTGGAGCGGATTTCGCGCGAAGCGCCCGACGGCGTGCCCCGGCTGGAAACCGCCGCAGTGCTGGCCTTGTCGGGCGTATGCCTGGACGACAGCGTCCGGCGCCGTGAAACCGGCCTCAAGAGGCTGGAAGAGGAAATCGAGCGCCAGATACTGCCCGATGGCGGTCATGTCAGCCGCTCGCCGGAAGCGCTGCTGACCGCCTATCGCGATATCGTGATGGTGCTGGAGGCCTTGAGCGCGGCGGGCGAGGAGCCGCCGCACAGCCTGCGCAACGCCCATGACCGCATGGCGCCGATGCTGCGCTTCTTCCGCCATGGCGACGGGGCGCTGGCGCTGTTCAATGGCGGCGCGGAAAGCGACGCCAAGATGATCGCGGGGCTCCTGGCGCGCGACGATATCCGCGGCCAGCCTTTCCACCATGCCCGTCACAGCGGCTATCAGCGCCTGGCCGCGGGACGCACCCTGTGCCTGCTGGATTGCGGCAAGACCCCGCATGGCGCTTTTGCGCTTCACGCCCATGCCGGGGCGGGAGCGCTTGAACTTTCCTCCGGCCAGGACCGCATCGTGGTCAATTGCGGCGCCGCCGGACTGTCGCACCAGGCCTGGAGCGGGGCGCTGAGAGCCACCGCCGCGCATTCCACTGTCACGCTCGCCGATACATCCAGCGCCGCTATCCTGCCGGCCGGCCCCTTGCGCAATCTTCTGGGCCCCCGGCTGATCGAGGGGCCGGTCGCCCCGGTGTCGCGGCGGGTGGAAACCACCCAGGGCTGGACGGTGGAAGCGATGCATGACGCCTATGTGGCGGCGTTTGGACTGCGCCACGAACGCCAGGTCACCATGTCGCCCCAAGGTCTGATGGTGACCGGCCGCGACCGGCTGGTGCCGGCTGAGGGACAGTTCCAGGGCCGGGCTGTCAGCGGGTGTCATTTCGCCGTGCGATTCCATATCCATCCCGATGTGCGGGTGTCGCGGCTGGATGGCGGCGGCATCCTGCTCAAGCTGCCCGGCGGGGAGGGCTGGCGATTCCGCGCCGGCGGCGGGGTGCTGGATGTGGAGGAAAGCGTCTATCTGGGCGGGCCGGTGGTCCGGCGGGCCGAACAGCTGGTGGTCAGCGGCACCATCAAGGATTCCCCAACCGAAATCGCCTGGGTGTTCGAGCAAGTTGCTTCTTGACCCCCATCTGTCACAGCTCGGGTCGGCTTCGCCGACACCTCGCTGCGACATCTTCCCCCGCTGGTCGCTTCGCTCGCGGGGGAAGAACGTCTGTGCTTTCGACAAACTGGCACACGCAATTCCAGGGTTGTTCCGCGCCCCCGGCGCTGGCAATCTGCCTGTCCGGATCACCCGCCTTCAGGAGTCGCCCTCATGGTCGAAATCATGCTGCCCAAGAACAGCCGGGTGAAGAAGGGCAAGGTTTGGCCGGCCGAGACCGCCGCCAACGGCAAGAAGCCCAAGCGCACCAAGGAATTCAAGGTCTATCGTTATGATCCCGACAAGGGCGAGAATCCTTCGGTGGACACCTATTCGGTGGATCTCGACTCCTGCGGTCCCATGGTCCTGGACGCGCTGATCAAGATCAAGAACGAGATCGATCCGACCCTGAGCTTCCGCCGCTCCTGCCGCGAAGGCGTGTGCGGCTCCTGCGCCATGAACATCGCCGGCGGCAACACGCTGGCCTGCACCAAGGCGATCAATGATTGCTCGGGCGCGGTCAGCGTCTATCCCCTGCCGCACATGTCGGTGGTCAAGGATCTGGTCCCGGACCTCACCAATTTCTACGCCCAGTACGCTTCCATTCAGCCCTTCCTCAAGACCAAGACGGCGGAGCCGGAAAAGGAATGGAAGCAGTCGCCGGAAGACCGCGCCAAGCTGGATGGCCTTTATGAGTGCATCCTGTGCGCCTCCTGCTCGACCTCATGCCCCAGCTACTGGTGGAACAGCGAACGCTATCTGGGCCCGGCGGCGCTGCTGCAGTCCTATCGCTGGCTGATCGACAGCCGCGACGAGGAAACCGGCGAGCGGCTGGATGACCTGGAAGATCCTTTCCGGCTTTATCGCTGCCATACCATCATGAACTGCGCCAACACCTGCCCCAAGGGCCTGAACCCGGCGGAAGCGATCGGCGAGATCAAGCAGATGATGGTCAAGCGGAAGACTTGAGGGTGAGGAGCGGTTCGCCATGGGCGAACGAAATGGTCCGTCGCTAGCGACAGCGTCATGCGGCGACCATTTCGCGCGACGAACGCCGCGAGCTTGAGTGAGCGGCCGGGACAGCAAACGTGAAACTCAAAGAGCCATGTTTCCAGAGCGTCTGACCAAGGGATACCGCGCCTTCATCGAGGGGCGGTTCGCGGTGGAGCGCGGCCGCTACCAACATCTCGCCGGCCAGGGACAGTCGCCGTCCATCATGGTGATCGGCTGCGTCGACAGCCGGGTGTCGCCGGAAGTGATTTTCGACGCCGCCCCTGGCGAAATCCTAGTGGCGCGCAATGTCGCCAATCTGGTGCCGCGCTACGAATCGCCCACCGAAGAGGATCCCAGCCATCAGCACGGCACCAGCGCGGCGCTGGAATTCGCGGTAAGGGCGCTCAAGGTCCGCGACATCATCGTGCTGGGCCATGCCTTCTGTGGCGGCATCAAGGCCTTTGCCTCGGATCAGGCGCCGCTCACCGCCAGCGACTTTATCGGCCGCTGGATGAGCCAGATCGCCCCCGCCGCCGCCGCCATCACCGCCCCCAGGGAGGACGAGGAGGGTTATCTCAGGCAGCTGGAATTTGCCTCGGTCGAACTCAGCCTGAAGAACCTGATGACCTTCCCCTTTGTGAAGCTGGCGGTCGAGGAAGGCACGCTCAGGCTTCACGGCGCCTATTTTGGCGTGGCCAGCGGCAAGCTGCTGGTGCGCAATGAGGCGAGCGGTCAGTTCGAGCCGGTCCAGGCGGTACTTTAGGCCGATCTGGCTGAAAGGCGGCGCCAAAGCACGGCGCCGGCCAAATTGGCCAGCCAGCCATGGGGGTCGGCGCCCACCACCTTGATCACCATCTGCACCAGCTTCTGGACATGATGACGGTGGTAAACGGTCATGCTGGCCTGGCCGGCAAGGC
>DATAWO010000032.1:0-8280 GCA_036267165.1 Rhizomicrobium sp.
GGATGCCTCGCGCCAGTCCAACCGCGTCTCCGCCAATGTCTCCGGCTTTCTGGGCACCGCCCGCATCACCCTGAATGACAATCTGCTCAAGCAGGGCACACCGGACGAAGTACTGGCCGTCCTGGGCCATGAGATGGGTCATTATGTGATGGGCCATGTCACCCGCGGCATTCTGCTGTCCGGGCTGGTGATCATCCTGGGCTTTGCCTTCGCCAACTGGGGCTATCTGCTGGTGCTGGAATTGTTCGGCGGCCAGTGGCAGGTGCGAAAGGTCAACGATGTGGCGGGTCTGCCGCTGCTGGTGGCGATGGCAAGCCTTTATCTGTTCCTGGCCACGCCGCTGACCAACTCCATCACCCGCACCGCCGAATATCAGGCCGACCTCTTCGGCCTCGATGCGGTGCGCAAGCCTGACGCCTTCGCCAGCGTGATCCTGAAGCTTTCCACCTACCGCAAACTCGAACCCGGAAAGTGGGAAGAGATCATCTTCTATGACCACCCGTCGGGGCGCACCCGCATCGAAGCCGCGATGCGCTGGAAGAAGGAACACATCACCGATCCTGATATCCGGGACACGGCCAAGTTACCTTAAACGGGAAACTCTGCTGCCAGCGCCGGATAATCCGCGTCGAGCTTGGCCAGCAAGGTCTCGCACGCCTTGCGGGCCTGCGCGCTCCAGTCGGCGGTGAGCGAAGCGGCAAGCTGGGCCTGGCTTTTGAGAATCACGCCGTCATCCAGGATCTTCAGGCCATTGTCGCGCAAGGTGGCGCCGGTGGTGGTGATGTCCACGATCACTTCCGCGGTGCCCGCGGCGGGCGCGCCTTCGGTGGCACCCAGCGAGGGCACGATGCGGTAATCGGAAATGCGCGCCTGGGCAAAGAAGCCGCGGGTGAGCTGGGCGTATTTTGTCGCCACCCGCAGACGCCGGCGATGGGTCTGGGCATAGGCCGCGCAGACATCATCCAAGTCGGCCATGCTGGCGACATCGATCCAGTATTGCGACACCGCCACCACCACATCGGCAAAGCCGAAGCCCAGCGGCTTGATCAGATGCATGCGGCCCTTGAGCTCCGGCGCTTCCTCCCGCAGCAGGTCTTCGCCGGTGATACCCAGATGGATGTCGCCCGCCAGCAGGGCCGAGGCGATTTCCGACGCCGACAGCAGCATCACTTCGACATCGGGCAGGCCGGCAAAACTGGCGCGATAGCCGCGCGCGCCCGCGATCTGCTCCATCACCAGGCCGCGCTCGGCGAACCAGGCATGGCAGTTCTCTTTCAGGCGGCCCTTGGAGGGAATCGCGAGCGACAACATCACGCCACCGCTGCTTTGTTTAATTTTTGGGCCGCCAGCAGGCGTTCGGTGCGGATGGCGCAGCCGATGGCGCTGACCGCCTGCTTGGCGCCCAGGCTTTCCAGCAAGGTGTCATAGCGGCCGCCGCCCGCGACCTGCACCGGGCCTTCACGGTCGCGCGCCCACAGTTCAAAGACAAAGCCGGTGTAATATTCCATGTTGCGGCCGAAATGGGCGGTGAACTGCACGCGCTCCGGCGCCACGCCCAGTGATTTGAGCACCGCCAGGCGCGCATCCATCGCCGCCAGCTGCGGGTCCAGAGCGATGCCGGTGGTCTTCAGCAATGCGCGGACCTGCGCGAGCGCATCTTCCGCCGGGCCAGAGATATCCAGCAGTTTTGCGATGGCGTCGGCCATGGTCGGATCAAGCCGCAAGGCCGCGGCTTCCGCGGCGCGGTCCAGCGCCCGCGCCACGATCTCGCCCCGGCTGCGTCCGGCCGCCGGCGCATCGCCCTTCTGGTCCAGCAGCGCTTCAATCTCGGCGCGCGTGCCCGGCAGTTTGGGCGCGCCATCGCCATGGCCCAGCCAGTAAAGCAGGCTTTCGACATAACCCGTGCGCCAGAAATGCCGCTTGAGGCGCGAGCGCCACTGCCGCGGCAGCGCCAGCGCATCCACCAGCGCGTTGAACAAAGCCAGATCGCCGATGCGCAGCGAGAAATCGTTCAGGCCGGCCACCCTGAGCGCCTCGATCGCCAGCGACAGGATCTCGGTTTCCCCGGCGGCGCGATCCTCCAGGCCCAGCAGTTCCGCACCCGCCTGGAAAAACTGGGTGGGACGATGGGGTTCGCCCGGCTGATGGCGAAAGACCAGGCCATTGTAGCAGATGCGCGCAGGCCATTTGCGGCCTGAGAGCACCGCGTCGCGGCAGATCGGGATGGTGAGATCGGGGCGCAGCGCCAGGTCGCGGCCCGACGGATCGGTCAGGGTGAAGGTGCGGCGGCGGATTTCCTCGCCCGAACGGTCCAAGAAAATCTCGGCCGGCTGCAGCACCGACGGCTCCTCCTGGACATAGCCGCGGCCTGCGAACAGGCCAAGAATGGATGTGGCCTGCGCGTCCAGCGCCTCAAGAGCGCCCGCGTCATAATAAGGGAAGGCCGCCATCAGCCGCCCCTCAACATCGCCTTGATTTCGGCGACCAGTGCGGCACGCGGAACACTTTTCTGCGCCTCGCGATTGGCGACCCAATCGGCGCGGCTGTCCACCGACTTGGCCAACTCCGCCCCCAGCGCCAGATCCTTGAGCGTGACTTCCTCCCGCGCCCGCTCATCACTGCCCTCGATCACCGCGATGGCGGCGCCGCGCTTGTCGGCATATTTGAACTGGTCCCCCATCTTGCCGTTGCCGACATAGGCTTCGGCGCGCAGGCCCGCGGCGCGCAATTCCTGCGCCATGGTGAAGCTCGCCGCCGCATCGGCCTTGTCGAACACCGTCACCACCACCAGCGGCGGCAACGCAGCCTTGCTGCCGTGCAAGGCCGAAAGCAGGCGGCTGACGCCGATGGAAATGCCGGCGGCGGGCACCCGCTGGCCGGTGAAGCGCGCCACCAGATCGTCATAGCGGCCGCCGCTGGCGATGGCGCCAAACACGACTTCCTCGCCAGCCTCATTGGTGACAGGACCGGTGAGCTCCCCTTCCCAGACCGGGCCGGTGTAATAATCGAGCCCGCGCACCACGCCGGTATCGAACGTCACCCGGTCGGGGCCATAGCCCGCCGCCGACAGCAGCTTCACGATCTGCTCCAGCTCGTTCAGGCCTTCGGCGCCAACCTTGCTGGCAGCGATCAGGGTTGCGATCTGGTTGAGATGGGCTTCCTCGTCCCTGGCATCCGGGGCCACGAAAGCCAGCACGCGCTGTGCCTGGTCGTCGCTCAGCCCCGCGCCCTTGGTGAAATCACCGGATTCGTCCTTGCGCCCGGGCCCCAGCAGCGCGGAAACCCCGGTCACGCCCAGCCGGTCCATCTTGTCGATGGCGCGCAGCACGATGCCGCGCCGCTCGCGGTCTTCCAGCGCAATGCCCGCCACTTCCAGCACGCCGTCCAGCAGCTTGCGGTTGTTGAGCTTGACCAGATAGCCGCCGCGCTGAAGACCCAGCGCCTCCAGCGTATCGCACAGCATCATCAGCAGTTCGGCATCGGCCGACGCGCTCGCTGAACCAACCGTGTCCGCATCAAATTGCGTGAATTCGCGGTAGCGTCCGGGCCCGGGCTTTTCATTGCGCCACACCGTGCCGGTCTGATAGCGGCGGAACGGCTTGGGCAGGTTCTGGAAATTGGCCGCAACATGACGCGCCAGCGGCGCGGTCAGGTCATAGCGCAGGCTCATCCACTGTTCGTCGTCGTCCTTGAGCGAGAAGACGCCGTCATTGGGCCGGTCCACGTCCGGCAAAAACTTGCCCAGCGCGTCGGTATATTCGAAGGCCGGGGTCTCCAGCGGCTCAAAGCCATAGCTTTCATAGACGGCGCGGATGGTCGCCAGCATCTTCTGCTCGGCCATGATCTCGGCGGCGCCACGGTCGCGGAAACCGCGCGGCAGCCTGGCCTTTGGTCTGGATTGCTTGGGCGAATTCATGGGTTTGGGCAGAATCTCGGGATCGGCGGGGGTTGTAACGGCCCCCTGTCGCGGCGGCAAGGAACCGTCCTTGGTCCGCCATAAAACATTACAAATCAAATGCTTACAAGCGCGCCGCTTTGCCTCTTGCGCAGGCCCATGCTGCGGTGCGAACTAACGAAAAGCCGGAGCATCGGCCAGGCGGAGCGTCAGCGGAGCCGTCCGGCCGTGCGACCATGAATCGAGGGAGCGAACACGCGTGTCGCAAAGCAAAGTCTATTCCGATGCGGCCTCGGCGCTGAAAGGCCTCACCTTCGACGGTATGACCGTGATGTCGGGCGGCTTCGGCCTGTCGGGCAATCCGGAAAATCTGATCACCGCGCTGAAGGAAGACGGGGTCAGGAACATCACCGTGATCGCCAACAATTGCGGCGCCGACGGGCTGGGCCTGTGGGTGCTGCTCAACAACGGCCAGATCAGGAAGATGATCTCGTCCTATGTCGGCGAGAACAAGCTGTTCGAGGAACTGTTCCTCACCGGCAAGCTGGAACTGGAGTTGAATCCGCAAGGCACGCTGGCTGAACGCATCCGCGCCGGCGGTGCGGGCATCCCCGCCTTCTACACCCGCACCGGCGTGGGCACCGTCGTGGCGGACGGAAAGCCGACCGAGGAATTCGAGGGGCTGACGTATGTGCGCGAGACCTGGCTCAAGGCCGATCTCGCCATCGTCAAGGCCTGGAAGGGCGACACCGAAGGCAACCTGATCTACCGCAAGACCGCGCGCAACTTCAATCCGATGATGGCCACGGCCGGCAAGGTCACCATCGCGGAAGTGGAAGAACTGGTCGAGCCGGGTGAGCTTGATCCCAACAACATCCACACGCCGGGCATCTTCGTGCAGCGCATCCTTGAGGGCAAAGACTATAAGAAACCGATCGAGCGGGTGACGACGCGTCCCCGACCGCAAGCAGGCGGGCCCGGCGCCGCAACGGGAGGCGTGTGATGGCCTGGAGCCGTGAAGACATCGCCGCCCGCGCCGCCCGCGAGTTGAAAGACGGATTCTATGTCAATCTGGGCATCGGCATCCCGACCCTGGTGGCCAACTACATTCCCGCCGGGCTGAAAGTGACATTGCAGAGCGAGAACGGCATGCTGGGCATGGGCCCCTTCCCCTATCCGGGCGAGGAAGACGCCGACCTGATCAACGCCGGCAAGCAGACCATCACCGAACTGCCCACCACCAGCTATTTCTCCTCCTCCGACAGTTTCGGCATGATCCGCGGCGGCCATGTCGACCTGTCGGTGCTGGGCGCCATGGAAGTGTCTGAAGACGGCGCCATCGCCAACTGGATGATCCCCGGCAAGATGGTCAAGGGCATGGGCGGCGCCATGGATCTGGTGGCCGGGGTCAAGAAGATCGTGGTGGTGATGGAGCACACCAACAAGGCGGGCGAATCCAAGATCCTGAAGAAATGCACCCTGCCGCTGACCGGCACCGAGTGCGTCGACATGATCATCAGCGACCTCTGTGTCTTCACGCTGGAGCGGGGCAAGACGGGCCTCAAGCTGATCGAACTGGCTCCCGGCGTGACCCTGGATGAAGTGACCGCCAAGACCGAGGCCCGGTTCACCAGCGCCTTGTGAGTCTGGCGATCCATTCATCATCACGGCGATACTGTGCGTGATTGTGGCGGTGTTGCTGCAATGGGCCAGGTATCGCAGTCGCATTTTGTCGCAAACGGTGCGGAACGGAACGAACTTGCCCGTCGCGGCTTTCCTCCCCGTAACCATGGAGAGAGCCATGAAAAAGCTATTTGCTTCTGTTATCGCGCTGGGCCTGATGGCCGGCGCCGCCAATGCCGCGGTAATTGGTGTCCATGTGGGTCCGGTCGGGGTCGGCATCGGCAACTACCACTGGCATGGTCACCACTATCATCACCGCCATTGGGAGCGGGATCACTACCGCTACTGGTAATGCCTGGTTCATAGCAAAACCCCGGCGGTTCTGAACCGCCGGGGTTTTGTCATAACTATCTGCTGTTATTGTGCGGCGACACCACCCACCGTCATCGAGCCCGTCCCGCTGCATCCCACAGAGCCATAGCGCACGAATTTCTGGATGCGCTTTCCGGTATCGACTTCCGCCGTATAGATGTTGCCATGACTGTCCAGGCTGACCTGGTGCAGCCAGTGGAACTGGCCGGCATTGCGGCCCGAACGGCCCAGCCGTCCCAGCTCCTGCAGATTGGCGCGGTTGAGCAGATAGATGGTCATGTTGGAATTGTCGCCGACATAAAGGCAGCTCTGCGCCTTGTCCTTGGAGAAGTTGAGCGACACCGAGGTGCCCGGCATGGCCGGAATGGTTTCGGTATTGCCGCTGATCCACTGCTCGGCGACAAAGCCGCACTTGCCGGGCACGCCGTCCGGATTGCTGCACGGCTTGCCCAGCGCCGGATCGTTCTTGTCGAACACCTGGATGCGGTCATTGCCGCGGTCGCAGACATAGATCTTGCCGTCGTCGGCGATCTTCACGCAATGCACCGGATTGCGGAAGAAAGCGGGCTTCTTGACCCCCTTGAGACGGTCCACCACCCAGCGGCCGCCCGCGGCAGCGCCGGCATCATCCACCGGGTTGGAGCCATAGGCGCCGAAATGACCGATATATTTGCCGGTGTTGGCATCCACGATCAGGATGCGCCGGTTGCCATAACCATCGGCGACATAGAGCCGGTTGCCATCCACCACCATGTCGGCGGGCAGATAGAGCAGCGGCGTGCCGTTGATGCCGCCATTGGTGTCATTGCTGGCGGGCGCGTTGGGCGTGCCGCCGATGCGCATCTTGAAATTGCCGTCCATGTCGAACTTGAGAACAAATCCGTCGCCGCCATCCTTGTGGGTGGTCCAACTGGAAGCGGGGTCCACGGGCTTTGCGCCATTGCCGGCAAGCCAGACATTGTCGCTCGAGTCGATATAGATGCCGTGCTCGCTGTTGGGCCAGATGCAGCCGTCGGACGCCTTGCAATGGCTTTCCAGCCAGCCCGGATCGGCCGGACCACCCCAGGCGCGCAGCAGCTTGCCGCTGGTATCGAACTCCAGCACCGAAGGCGCGGCATTGCAGCAGTCGGCGATCGCGCCGTTGGGACGGGCAAAGCCCAGACCGTTCTTGCCATCGGCGCCGCCGCGCGTCTCCAGCGCCGCCTCGTCGGTGGTCATGGTGCGCGGGCGATTGTAGATCCAGATATGGTCGTGGTGATCCACGTACAGGCCGCCGATCTGGCCCAGGAGCCAGTTGTGCGGCAAAGGCGCGGGCCAGCCGGGATCGGACACGAAGTCCGGCGTCTTGCCGCCAGGCGCCTTGTCATAGACGCCGGTATTGGCATAAAGCCGGTCCAGGATGGACTGGTCTTTTTTTGCCGCGCCGGCCGCCAGCGCGCCGCCAAAAACCATCCCCGGCGCCAGCATCGCTGCCAGCACAATCCAAAACTTGCGCATCTAGGGTCCCCTTATTTTTCCGTGAGCTGATCCTGCGGCACTTCGATCACCAAAAGCCGCTTGGGCGCAATGCCCACCTTGACGCGGGCAATCTCCTTGCCGCTGTGGGCGTCCATGATCGAGGCATCGTCGGTGTCGGCATTGCTGACCGCGGCATACTTGCCGTCTTTCGACATGCTGATCCAGTTCGGGCAAGCGCCCACCGTGAGCTTGGGACCAAGCTTCTTTGTGGCGATGTCGTAGACATAGACGCCGCTGTCGGCCACCGAGGTGATCCAGATCTTCTTGCCGTCCGCCGTCAGCGCGATGCCATGCACCGGGGTGTTGGGCGGCTCGACCTTGCAGTTCATCCAGGGCATCGGCGGCAGCATGAACTGCGACATGGTCTGGTGCGCGATGTCGACAATGGCCAGGCCGTGCAGGCCGCTGAGCGCGGTGTAAAGCGTCTTTTCATCCGGGGTGACGATGAAGGGGCGCGGGTCGCCCGCCACTTTCACGTCGTTGGTAATCTCCATTTTCGCAAGATCGATGCGGCGGATGAAGAAACTGTCCCGCGCCTCGCAATAGACGATGGTGTTGCTGCCCCCTTCCGGCGTGAAGCAGTTGTGGGGATGGCGGACCTCGAAGGTCTTGATGATCTTGTTCTCGGTCGTGTCCACCACCACCGCGCTGTTCTGGGGCGCCAGCAGCGGCACCACGACATAATGGCCGTCGCTGGTGGCGGCGCATTCATTGGGCTGGCCGGGAAGCTGGATAGTGCCGGTGACGGTATTGGTCTTGGTGTCCACCACCTTCAGCGTATGTTCGGATTCGATGGTGACATAGGCATGGCGGCCATCCGCCGGCGCGCATACCCCATGCACGATCGAGCCCACCTTGATGGTGGTGATGAC
>DATAWO010000033.1:0-10017 GCA_036267165.1 Rhizomicrobium sp.
CCGCCATCGAGGCCAAGCTCGCGGAAGACAAATCGCACACCATCCGCGCGGTGATGGTGGTGCACAATGAAACCTCCACCGGCTGCCTTTCCGATATCGCCGCCGTGCGCAAGGCGATGGACGCGGTCCGGCATCCCGCCCTGCTGATGGTGGACACGATTTCGTCGCTGGGCTCGGCGCCGGTGCGCCATGACGCCTGGGGCGCCGATGTCACCGTGTCGGGTTCGCAGAAAGGCCTGATGCTGCCGCCCGGCCTGTCCTTCACCGCGATTTCCCAGAAGGCGCTGGCTGCGGCCAAGACCAACAAGCTGCCGCGCTCCTATTGGGACTGGCAGGAGATGCTCACTTTCAATGCCAAGGGCTTCTTCCCCTACACCCCTGCCAGCACCCTGTTGTTCGGCCTGCGCGAGGCGCTCGCCATGCTGAGTGAGGAAGGCCTGGACAATGTGTTCGCGCGCCATCAGCGCCTGGGCGCCGCCTGCCGCGCCGCCGTGCGCGGCTGGGGCCTGGAGATCCTGTGCCAGGATCCGAATGTCTATTCACCCATCCTGACCGGCGTGGTGATGCCGGCCGGCCACGACGCCGACCAGTTCCGCAAAGTGGCGCTGGAGCATTTCAACATTTCTTATGGCGCTGGCCTGGGCAAGGTCGCGGGCAAGGTGTTCCGCATCGGCCATCTGGGCGACTGCAACGAACTGACCCTGATGGCGGCTTTGTGCGCCACCGAGATGGGGTTCAAGCTTTCCGGCGTGCCGCACAAGGCGGCCGGCGTCGCCGCCGCCATGGCCAGCTTCACCGAAGACAGCAGCAAGTTGCGCCTTTCAGCTTGATGGCAGTTCGCTGACTTCCGGTGGCACATTGGCGCCGTGGTCGAAAGTCAGCGGATGGAAGGATTCGATCTCTCTCGCGGCCATCGCCTTGTCGGCATCGTTCAGCTGGGTCTGCAGCAGGCTGACACGCGCCTTGGATTCGACATCGCCCGCGGCGGCGGCAACCGAATACCATTTGAAGGCGTCCACCAGGCTTTGCGGCACGCCGTCGCCGCGCTCATACAGCACCGCCAGGTTGAATTCGGAATCCGACAGGCCAAGCGAAGCGGCCTTGGCGAACCAGCGCGCCGCATCCGGCATATTCCGTTTGGCCGCATAGAACACCGCCAGATTGTGCATGGCCTTGCGGTTGCCTTGGGCTGCGGACAGTTCATACCAGTGCGCCGCCTTGGCAAGATCAGCCGCGACGCCCTGGCCGTGCTCATACAGGGTGCCCAGGCGATATTGCGCCACGGCCTGGCCCTTGTCCGCCGCCTGGGTCAGATACTTGATGGCGTCCGCCAGATTGACCGTCGCGCCATCGGTGCCATCCGCGGTCCTGAGGCCCAGAATGGTCAGCGCCAGCGCATTGCCTTGGCTGGCAAGCTGCTGCACCCGGTCAATGGAGGGCGCGGGCGTGCCGGCCTGTTGCATATTGGGCTTGGGCGCATCGGGCACCGGTTTGACCGGTGCGTTGCGCACCATGCGCGGCTTGAGGGGCGCGGGGGGCGTGCTGTCCTGGCTGTCAGGTTCGGAACGCTGGGTGGCGAAATTGCTTTCGCCAGCGTCCGGCGCGACCGCAAATTGGGTGCCGTCGGTATCGGGCGGCTGCGGGAGGGAATAGGTCCGGGAGGCCAGAGCGGGTTTGGCGGCAAGGGTCCTTTCCACCCGCCGGTGCAGCGCAAGCCCGGCGGCCAGCGCCAGAACGGCGACCAGGCCCACCGCCGCCGGAAACAGATAGCGTGTCCTGGATGGGTCCGGCGAACCCCGGACCGACATGCGCGCGCGGGTGAGAAAGTTTTCCGGCTCGGGTTCAGGCTGGGCGAAAATGTCTTCGAAGTCGGGGGCATCGGGCGCGTCATTTTCTCCCGGCGCCAATACGGGCGGCTCGATCAGGAATGGCTCGCCCGCGTCCTGTGACGGGGGTGCGAAATCGAACGTGTCGGTGCGCAGTTCCGACAGCAGCGCGCCATGATCCTTTTCCAGCGCTTCCAGCCGGTGCGACAGGGCCTGCAGCGCCGACAGCAGTGGCGCCGTGGAATGATCCGGCTCTTTCTGATCGGCCAGGCCCATGATCGCCTGCTCCACCGCTTCCAGGCGGTGGGTGAGGTTGGTGTCCGGCAGCCTTTTCTCCAGCCGCAGGAAGGCATCGCTCAGGCGCTCCAGCACCTGTTCCTGCCGGCCGGCCTGGCGCTGGTTTTCCACCTGGTCCATGGCGCGCTGGCGGGCGAAAGTCTCGAGCTTCTCCAGCGCATGTTCCAGCGCGCTGCTGTTGTATTCGGCGATTTTCTCGGCCGCCGACAGGCGGGCGTCCAGCATCCGGTGGGATTGGTCGAAATCCACCCGGATATCGCCCAACCGGCGCGCCAGCAATTCCCAGTTGCTGGTGAGCTGGGCGGCGATGTTGGCGGAATGGCTGTCGGTCGCGGTGATCTGGCCGGCCAGGCACGACAGGCCCTGATGCAGGACCTTGAATGCTTCCTTGACGCCGACATCGGCATCACGTTCCAGCCTCTGGGCATATGCCATGACTACACCATGCCTCCCGCGAACCGGAGCCCGAACCGGGCTTCATTGGCGTTGCAAAAGCCGCCTGGCGCGTCACGGCCGATCTTCTCCCCGCGCCCTTGAACGGCAGCCAGCTTTGCCCGCGAGGCCCGCAAAAAATAGACCGTATTTATACTTAACAAATTGCTTCAGGCGCTGAGCGCCCTGATGACCAGATCCAGCAATTGCTGATCGTCAAAGGGTTTGGAAAGCAGCGCCGAAGCCCCGGCCGCCAGCACTTCGGCGTCCTGGACGGGATCGCGGCGGCCACTGATCACGATCACGGGACGCTTGAGCCCGCGCGCGCGCAAAAGACGCAGAAGCTCCAGACCCGAGATGCCCGGCATGTGCAGGTCCAGAAGCAGACAACCCATCTCATCGATGTTGGTGTTGAGGAGCAGATCGGCATTGGCGAATTCGCGCGCGCTGAAACCGCTGCTTTCCAGCAGCAGGCGCAGGGAATCGCGCACCGCCTCGTCATCATCCACGATATAGACGGGCGGCTGCGGTCCGGTCATGCCGTCTTTCGTCTCCTCAGCGGAAGGGCAGATGGATCACGAATGTGGCGCCGGAGCCGCCCTGCCGCGCCACGATTGTCCCGCCATGGCCCTCGATGATGGACTGGCAGATCTTCAGGCCGATACCCATGCCGTCGGCCTTGGTGGTGACAAAGGGCTGGAACAGGCGCGCGGCAACCTGCGGCGCCAGCCCCGGACCGGTGTCCTGGACCATGATGCAAAGCCCTTCCTGTCCGGTGCCGGAGGAAACCGTCAATTCCCGCCTTTCGACACCGGCCATCGCTTCCATGGCGTTGCGCACCAGGTTCAGCAACACCTGCTGTATCTGCACTTTGTCGATGGGCACCGGAGGCAGCATTGGATCGAGCGCCAGGGTCAGTTTGACGTTGCTGTGGCTGTGCCCGACCATGCCCAGCGACACGGCTTCCCGGATCACTTCATTCATGTCCTCGTGGAACCTGCGGCTTTCGCGCTTTTCCACGAAGTCGCGCAGATAGCGGATGATGGTGCCGGCGCGCATGGTCTGGGTCACCGCCTTTTCCATCGCCTCGCGCGCGCTTTGCAGCTGGCGGGGCTCGGGATGCTCGTTCTGGAGCAGCCGCTGGGCGGCCTTGGCGTAATTGGCGATGGCGGTAAGCGGCTGGTTCAGTTCATGGGCGATGGCGGCGCTCATCTGGCCCATGGCGCTGAGACGGCCAACATGGGCGAGCTCGTTCTGCATGCCCAGCAACCGCTCCTCGGAGCGTTTCCTTTCCGTGACGTCGCGCGCCGTCTTGGACGCCCCGATCATGGCGCCCGATGCGTCGAAGATGGGCGCCACCGACAGGGAGATCAGGACGTCGTGCCCCTCCTTGTGCCGCCGCACCGTTTCGTAATGCTCCACATCCCGGCCGGCGCGGAGCTCCGCCATGATGTCATCATCTTCGGTCGGGCGGTCGGGCGGCAGGATCATGGAAATATGCCGGCCGATGGCGTCGGAGGCGCTGAAGCCATAGATCCGTTCCGCGGCGGCGTTCCAGCTGGTGATGGTGCCGTCCAGCGCCACGCTGATGATGGCGTCTTCGGAAGACTGGACGATCTGCGCCAGCAGGCGGTCGGCGCCTTCGCGCTGCTCGGTCTCCCATCTGAGCGCCGACAGGTCATGGATGATGCCCACGAAGAAACGCTGGCCGGTCAGCCCGCCCTCGCCCACCGACAGATACATCGGGAAGGTGGAACCGTCCTTGCGCCGTCCCACCACCTCGCGCCCGATGCCGATGACGCGCCGCTCGCCCGTGTGGTTGTAGTTGGCGATGTAGCCGTCATGCTCCTGCCGGTAAGGCTCCGGCATCAGCATCCGGACATTCTGGCCCACCACCTCGCTGGCGCGATAGCCAAACAGCCTTTCGCAGGCCTGGTTGTAAAGAAGGACATGGCCCCTGGGATCGATGGCGATGATGCCGTCCACCGCCGTCGCCAAGAGCGCTGCCAGGAGACCGGCCTGGCCGCGCGAGCCGAAATCGGCCGCATCCCGGGGAGCTTCGACGCCTTCGCTTCGCACCTGCTGTCTCCAGCTCCGCATTCATTCCTGGCGGACCAGGATATGCATTGATGCCCCGTGGCATGATGCGTGGGCTTCACCGCAAAAGCAATTCGTCAAGAGCCGGTCCGTTCCCGAGTCCGCTTTTGCCGCCCATTTTGGGAGGTATGCCAGCCCGGTTAAGCAGAAATACGTATATCGGTGGGGAACCGTGCCACCTAGCGTCGAGGGCGGCGCGGGGCCCGCGCGGAGGAATGCGTGAGCGACGCCCAAAAACATCTCGTTTTCGTGGTCGAAGACGATGAGGAAGTCCGGATCTCGACCAGGGCCCTGCTGGAAGCCTGGGGTTACGCGGTGCGCGAATTCGCGTCCGGCGAGGAGGTCATCACGGCCAACGACGCCGGTACCGCCGGCTGCATCGTGCTGGACCACAACCTTTCCGGCATGACCGGCCTGGAGCTGATCCGTCAGCTCAGGGCCGACGGGGTTCAGACTCCCGCGATCATGGTTTCGGGCAACGGCAAGCAGCTTGTCGCCGCCGCCACCAAAGCCGGCATCGCCGCGGTGCTGCGCAAGCCGCTTTCCGCCGAAGCCCTGGAACAGTGGCTCGAACGGATATTTTCCGGATCGCGCTAGGCCGCGCGTGGCATCAGATAGCCCTGATCGCGCACCGTCTCGATAAAATGCACGCCCCCTGAAGCGGCCGCCAGCTTCTTGCGCAGCCGGCACATCAAGAGCCCGATGGTCGGACTGTCGGGGCCTTCGCCGTCGCTATAGATGTGGTTGATCAGGGTTTCCTTGCTGACCGCAACGCCGCGGCGCAGCGAGAGGAGCTCCAGGATCTGATATTCCTTGCCGCTGAGCCGCACGCGGCGTCCGTCGGCCTCCACCGTCTTGGCGACGATGTCCAAAGTCATCTGCCCGAAGGAGATGCGCGAATCCGAATAGCCCTTGGACCGCCGCACCAGGGCGCGCAACCGTCCCACCAGCTCCTCATTGCTGAAAGGCTTGGTCATATAGTCGTCTGCGCCATGATTGAGCGCCTTGACCTTGCTTTCAATCGAAGCGGACGCCGACAGGATCAGCACCGGTGTGTCGATGCCCGCCCGGCGCAGCATCCTCAACACCTCGAAGCCGCTCATGTCGGCAAGATTCAGGTCCAGGATGATGGCGTCATAGTCAAAGTGGCGGGCGAAATCGACGCCCTCTTCGCCAAGCTCGACGATGTCCACATAGATCTTCTCGCCCTGCAGGAGCAGCGCGATGCCGCGGCTGACGGCGGCCTCATCGTCGATCAGAAGCACTTTCATGACATCCTCCTATTGCAGGGATCCGCGGAAGACGGCGCGCGCTGGCGCCATCTGGTCGCGATAGAAAATGTGATTGCCGATCTGCGCCACGCGCAGCTTTTTCGGCGCCCAGGTCGGATACACGGAGAGCGCGTGATAATAGGTTGCGCCCAAGGTCGCGTCGGCCGGCACTTCACCCGCCATGAGGCGGGCCGCCAGTACCCGCGCCGCCCGCCAGGGCTCGGCAAGCCGCGGCTGCTTGCCCGATCCATCACAGGCGAAAGTGAACTGGCAGAAGGTCTGGCCTGCGCCCTCATAGACGACATCGCAGATGGTGTGGCCGTGCGTGCCTTCCGCCAGCCGGTGGAGGATGACTTCGGCCACGGCGCGCTGGCCGGCTTCACGCTCGCCGCGGGCTTCGAAATAGATCACATCCGCCAGGCAGCGTTGCTCGGCCGCGAGCTGTTTCAGGGCGTCATCGGCGTCCCCGCCCTGGGAGATCGGACCCGGCAGGACAAGCGGGGAAAGCGGCCTGGATCGGTTCAGCGCGATCTTCACCGGACCGGGCGGTGCTTCCGCGGGCGGATTGTCCGCGTTCTGCGCCAGGGCGACGATGACGCTGGCCAGCAGGACGGCCACCACCACCGCCAGCACGTCACCCAGCCGCGCCCAGTTGCGTCTGCTGACCATCCTATTGTCTCTCGCGGAGGAAATTGACGGCACGGGCCGCGACCGGCAGCCGGTGCCAGCGCGTTTCACCCGCGCGATTGGCGCGCGCCATCGCGCGGCGGGCGTGATCGCGCCAAACTCCGTATGCGGATATGTGGTTGCTGCCGGTGCTGGCGCGGCGCCAAAGGGACTTGGCGCAGGCCTTCAGTCCCTTGCGCGCCCTTGTGACGCCCGCATGGGCGCGCCGCCGCGCCCCGGCCGGCGATGGACATTTCACCGCCGCGCGGCGGTCACGTGGAAAACAGGGCAGAAGCGGCAACATTCTGTTGTCCCATTCTTGAACACGCGCTTTCTGCGCGCGGACGATCAGTGCGATATCCGATCGATAAACGCATTGCGAATTGTCAAACGGAATACGCGATATGACGCGTGCGGATCGTCGGTACGTGAATCTCCTTAGGACGAATCACCGCCGATTTTCGGGGCTTTTAAATGCAATAGGGACAAATCCGGTCTGGCGCGCAGGGGAAACTACGTACGCGGATTCCCGAGCTACTGATTCGCCGCGAAAACAACAATGCTTAACGACATGCGAACACATGACGTGCTCGCGCCATTTGGGGGGCTTCATGCCGATCGCACTCAGCACCGCGCGCAGCGCGCCGATTTCCGCCGCCGCCTACAAGCGCTTCTTCACGCCATCGCTGCAGGATGAAACGGCTGCGCCAGTAACGTTAACCGATTACCTGCTGCGCATTCAGGAATATGGCGCGCGTCAGCATTTCGCCCGCAATGAAACCGTCTTCAACCAGGACGATCCCGCCGACCAGGTCTATCGCATCGTCAGCGGCACGGTCCGCCTCTGCCGCTACATGCCGGACGGCCGCCGCTACATCGTGGACTTTCTTTTGCCCGGCGACCTGATGGGCTTTGTGGAGAGCCCTGACCTGCCGGCTTCCGCCGAAGCGGTCAGCGAAGTGACCCTTGTCGCCTTCCCCCGCGTCTGTTTCGACCGGCTGGCGGAAGAAAATCCCGGCGTGCGCACCCAGCTGCTTTGCCATCTGTCGGCCAATCTTTTGACGGCGCAGCAGCATCTGTTCGTGCTGGGCTGTCAGAAGGCGCGCGAACGGGTTGCCTCTTTCTTTCTGCGCCTGGCCGACCGCAGCGACCTGACCTGCGGCGATCGCCTGGACCTGCCGATGAGCCGCCAGGACATCGCCGATCACCTCGGCCTCACCATCGAAACCATCAGCCGCACCATCACCGCGCTGCGCAGTGAAGGCATCGTGCTGGTTCCCAACACCAACCAGGTCGTGCTGCGTGACATGGTGGCGCTGCGCGCGCTGGCCGCGGAGGGCTGAAAGATGCATTGGCTTGTTCCCCTCATCCAGAACATCGCCTCGCCGCTGATGCCGGTGATGCAGACCCTGATCCCGGCGCTGGCGGAAGCCGCCCACCGCAGCCCCGTCAACGCAGACTGCACCGTGGCCGCTTTCACCCTTTCCACCGCGCTGATCGGCAGCTTCTGCGTGGTGTGGGGCTGCTGGATGCATGTGCGGCTGCGTAACCTGCGCCAGGTCGCCGAGACGGACCGGGCCACGGCCGAAGTGGCGCAAAGCTTCCGCGAAGCGCTGCTCGGCGCCGCCGCCCAGGGCGTGGTGGTGCTGAGAGGCGCGGATGTGGAGCGGCAGTATTTCGGTGAAGGCCGCGTGCTCTATGAAAGCTGCATGGACTGTCCGCAGGCCGGCAAGGCGATCCGCGCGATCGACGGCCTGGCCGAGGAAGGCGCGCCTTTCACGCTCGCCATCCGCACCGATGAAGGCAATCTGACCCTGCGTGGCATGCCGGTGGCCGGACGGGCCGTGCTTTATATCAGCCGCGAGGTCACGCCCGACAATCAGGAACGCTATCGCGAGATCCTTGATGTCCTGCCGATCCCGGTCTGGATGCGTGGACCTGGCCAAGCCATCGCCTGGGCCAACCGCGCCTTCCTCTCCGTCATGGGCCTTGCGAGCCTTGAGGACGCCGTCACCGCCAACGCCGCGCTGGAATGGTCGGAGCGCGACCTGACGATCAGGGCGCTGCAGAGCCGCCAGGCGGTGGAATGCCGCGCATCGGTGATCGTGAAAGGCGAGGCCCGGGTCTTTTCGATGGGCCTTTCGCCGATGAACGACACTTCGGTGGCCGGGTTTGCCACCGACGTCACCGATTTCGTCCGCATGGAGTCCCGACTGCAGCTTGTCAGCGACGCCCAGGAAGACATGATCGAGCATATTCCCTTCGCGGTGGCGACATTCGATTCCGACCGCAGGCTGGCCGGCTTCAACCATGCCTATGCCGACATGTGGGAGCTGCCCAGGGCCTGGCTGGAAACCCATCCCGCCTATAGCGACATCCTGGACCGCCTGCGCGACCGGCGCCGGCTGCCGGAACAGCGCAGCTTTCCGGAATGGAAGGCGGCGCAGCTGCAGATCTTCGGTTCGGCGGAGCGCAGATGCGAAGAGTTCTGGCACCTGCCCAATGGCAAGAGCATCCGCATCGTGATCCAACCGCATCTCGCGGGAGGCGTGTTTGTCCTGTTCCAGGACATCACCGACCGTCTCAGGCTGGAATCCTCGCTGAACCTGCTCACCCAGGTGCAGAAGGCGACGCTGGACACGCTCGACGAAGGCATCGCCATCTTCGGAACCGACGGCCGGCTGGTGCTGCACAATGCGCTGTTCGCCGGGATGTGGAAATTGTCGGAAGACGAACTGGGCGGCCAGCCGCATTTCGCCGAGATCGCCAATATCTGCACCACCCGCATCGGACGCGACGGCATCTGGGGCATCGTTTCCTGCGGGGTCAATTCCGCCACGCCCGAAAGCTTCGGGGAATGGGGCAAGACGCGGCGGGCCGACGGCCGGATCATTTCGCTTTCCCTTTCGCGCTTGCCGAACGGCGCCACGGTCGTGACCTTTACCGACCTCACCGACCTGGAGCAGTTCAGTGCGCTGAAGCCCGGGGCCTCCCATGCAGCTGCTTGAGAGGATCAAGCCGCTCTGGGCCAGCCGTGCCATTTTGAAACGCCGCATACTCGTGGTGAACGGCCACCCCGATCCCGGGCCCGAACGTTTCTGTTCCGCCTTGTGCGATGCCTATGAAGAAGGCGCGCGCGCGGCCGGATGGACGGTCAGGCGGCTTACGGTGGGCCTGTTGTCCAACAATGAGACACGTGACCAGGCCCTTGAAGATTTGCGCTGGGCAACCCAGCTGATCGTCGTCTATCCTCTGTGGCTCGATCAACCACCCGTGCTGCTGCGCGACCTGTTTGAAGAAAACCTTGTCCGCAATCAGCGCGACGGTTGTGGCGTCAGTGAACAACCCGTGCATCTGGTGATCACCATGGACATGCCCGCTTTCCTGTATCGCGCGATGTTGCAATGCGATACCGATATAAAGGAACT
>DATAWO010000034.1:0-24275 GCA_036267165.1 Rhizomicrobium sp.
ACCCTGATCTCGGATACCGGCTCGACCCTGAAGCTGGACGGCCCCTATGACCGCCCGCCGGCGGCCGGCGGCGGTGGCGGGGTGGGCCTGAACCAGACGCTGAACGCCCTGATCACCCAGCGCCAGGCCCGGGCCGGGGAATTCGGTATCACCCGCGGCACAGTGCTGGCCGCGCTGCCCGACCCTTGGGTGCTGGACGCCACCCATAGCGGCAATGTCTGCGTCATGGCGAACGGCACGCCGGTGTTCTGGCGGCCCGACGGGCGCACCCCGGCTTCCCTCAGCGTCGCGCCGGCGGACCATAGCTGGACCGCCAGGGCGCAGTGGCCGGCCGGAGAGGACCGCATCGCCATCACCACCGATGTTCCGATGCGGACCGGCGAAACCTATGTCGTGACTTTCAACGGCACGGAATCCGACGTCACCCTGGTGCAGGTGCCCCTCAGCCTGACCAACAACGACATGAAAGCCGGCTGGATGGCCAAT
Organism: Rhizomicrobium sp.; assembly: GCA_036267165.1. GTDB lineage: Bacteria > Pseudomonadota > Alphaproteobacteria > Micropepsales > Micropepsaceae > Rhizomicrobium. The sequence goes on from DATAWO010000034.1 coordinate 487, forward strand.
CGCCGCTGCGAGCAGCAGGCCGAGGCGCTGGTGAAGACGGCCAGTCCGTGAAAGCCCTTTTCGCCGCCAATGGCGCGGAGCGCAGGAATGCCCTGCGTTCCGCGGCCATCTTCCTGGCGGTGACGCTGGTCAGTGCTCTGCTGTCGCTGTTCCTGGTGGAAAACTTCTCGGTGCTGAACCGTGTGGACCAGTTCGTCCAGGACTGGGAAATCGCCTCGGTGTTCGCGCCGCATGAAGCCCAGGACCCCGACATCATCATCGTGGCGGTGGACGAAGCGACCTTGACGCGCTTTGCCTATCGCTCGCCGGTGGACCGGCAATTCCTTTCCACCCTGATCCAGCAGCTGGCGGCGCATCACCCTGCCGCCATCGAATCGGACTTTCTGCTCGACCAGCCGACCGAACAGGCCAAGGACATTGCGCTGGGTCACACGTTGCGCGACACCAGGATACCGCTGGTGATCAGCTACATCGCCACCCATGACATCGTGACGGACGAGCAGAAGGCGTTCGAGGACGCGATCGTGCCTCCGCGCGTAAGGGCGCTGGCCAACCTGCCCACCGATCAGTTCGACACCGCCCGCTACGTCTATCCGGGCCATGTGGTGGATGGCCATTATATTTCCGGCGTGGCGCGGGCGGTGGCCGCCAGGCTCGGCATCAAAACCCCGGCCGATGAAGTGCCGATCATCTGGCATGGCCGCCCCGAGCCGACCGATACCGACCCCGATCCCAAACCTTTCAAGCAGATTTCCGCCACCGTGGCCGGCTTCATGCCCGACACGTGGTTTCGCGGCAAAGTCGTGCTGATCGGGTCGGATGTGACCCTGGTGGACCGCCATCGCACGCCTTTTTCGGTGATCTATTCCGGCAATGAGGGGCAGCTGCCGGGGATCGTGATCCAGGCGCATGCCCTGTCCCAACTCCTGCACCACAAGGTCTCGCCGCTGGCAGGCTGGCAGGTCAATCTTGCAATCACGCTGGTGCTGGCGCTGCTGGGCGCGACCTTGGGCGTGATCGGCGCCTCCCTGATATGGCGCGCCATTGCATTGATCCTGTTTCTTCCGCTGTTCTGGATCGGGGGTGTGGCGCTTTACCATTATGCCAATCTGATGGTCGGCCTGATATCGCCGGCGCTGGCGATGATCACCAGCTTCGCCAGCATGGAATCGCTCAGCGGCCGCGATGCCCGCAAGCAGAAGGCCTTCATCCAGGGCGCCTTCTCGCGCTATGTGTCGCCCGCGGTGGTGGAGCGGATGGTGGCGGATCCGGCGCGCATGTCGCTGGAAGGCGAGCGCCGCGAAATGACCTTCCTGTTCTCCGACATTGCCGACTTCACCACCATGTCGGAAAAGATCGAGGCGGTGCAGCTCGCCCATGTGCTGAACAACTATCTCGACGGCATGACCAATCTGGTGATGAAGCATGGCGGCATGGTGGACAAGTTCATCGGCGACGCCGTCTTCGCCATCTTCAACGCCCCGCTCGACCTGGCCGACCATCAAAGCAAGGCGGTGCAATGCATGCTGGAGATGGACAGCTTCAGCCAGGACTATCGCAAGAAGCAGCTGGCCTCCGGCGTGCCCCTGGGGCTCACCCGCATCGGCGTGCATACCGGCGTGGCGGTGGTGGGCAATTTCGGCAGCCATGCCCGCTTCACCTATACGGCGTCGGGCGATGCGGTGAACACCGCCGCAAGGCTGGAAGGCATCAACAAGTATTTCGGCACAAGGCTGTGCGTCAGCGGCGTGACCAAGAGCGCCTGCAAGGGCATCAAGTTCCGGCCCATCGTCTCGGCCATCGTCAAGGGCAAGACCGAGGCGATGGATCTGTGGGAGCCGCTGCATGACGGCGCGCTGGAACAGGGCTTCCTTGAAAAATACATGTCGGCCTATGGCCGCATGAGCGAAGGCGATGCCTCGCTGTTCGACGAGCTTTACCAGACCGCACCCGACGACTATCTGGTCAAGCTGCATGTCGGGCGGTCGAAAAAGGGCGAGACCGGCACCGAACTCAAGATGACGGAAAAATAGGCGCCGGCGCCTGTTTCCGGTATGACCGCTGCCATGAATTCCTCCCGCGCCACCCTGCAGGAATTGTTCGACCAGGCGATCGCGCTGCATCAGGGCGGTGATCTGGCCGGCGCGGAGCGCCTCTATCAGCAAGCGCTGTTGATGGAGCCGAACAGTTTCGCGCCCCGCCACATGCTGGGGGTGATCCGCTTCCAGCAGGGGCGCGGATCAGAAGCCATCGATCTGATCACCAGTGCGCTCAGGCTCAACGCGCAGGTTCCCGCGGCCTGGATCAATCTCGGTCATGTGCAGAGCGCCTCGGGGCGCACCGAAGAGGCCGTCACCAGCTACCGCAAGGCGCTTGAGCTTGCGCCCGGCAACGTCGCGGTCCTCAACGCCCTGGCCGGGCAGCTGTCGCGTCTGGGCCGCCAGGGCGAAGCGGTTGAGGCGCTGGACGCGGTGCTGGCGGCAAGCCCCGGCGACATCGAGGTCCGCAACAATCGCGGCAATCTTTTGCGAGAGCTGAAGCGTTTTGACGCTGCGCTGGCCGACTATGACGCCGTGCTGGCGACGCGGCCCGACCTGGCGGAAACCTGGACCAATCGCGGCGCGGTTCTTTCCGATTTGGAACGTCCCGAAGATGCGTTGAAAAGCCTGGATCGGGCGCTAGCGCTGCAGCCCAATCTCGCAGCGGCGCTGAGCAACCGCGGCTTCACCTTGCGCGAATTGGCGCGCTTTGACGAGGCGCTGGAAAATCTTGACCGGGCGCTGGCGATCGAACCCGGTTACGCCGCGGCCCACGGCCATCGCGGCAAGGTGTTGAGCGAGATGGGCCGGCTGGAGGAAAGCTTTCGATCTTTCCGGCGTGCCGGTGAGTTGGCCTACGGCGCACGCCAGCCGGGACCGGGCGCCTTCGCCCATGAACAAAAGCATGCGCAGGAACAGAAAGACTGGTTCGCAGCGAGCGGCGAAATCGGGCAGGGGCCTTTGCAGATTGTGGGCGGCGCGCGGCTTTCGGCGCGGGCGGTCAATGCCTTCAACAGCGACGGCGCAGACAAGGCCTGGCGCGAAAGCAATCCCAAAATCGTGGTGATCGACAATCTTTTGACCGATGAGGCCGTGGCCGCCCTGCGGCGCTACTGCCTGGGCTCGCGCGTCTGGCACACGCCCTATCCCCAGGGCTATCTGGGCGCTTTTCCGGAGTCGGGCTTCGCCGCCCCGCTTCTGGCGCAGGTGGCGGAAGAACTGAGCGCCACTTTCCACGATATCTTCGCGGCCCATCGGCTGCGCTATCACTGGGCGTTCAAGTATGACAGCCGGCTGGAGGGCATCGGCGTTCATGCCGATGAGGCGGCGGTCAATGTGAATTTCTGGATCACGCCGGATGCGGCCAACCGCGATCCGCAAAGCGGTGGCCTGGTGATCTGGGACAAGGCCGCCCCGCTCGACTGGGATTTCGCCAAGTTCAATGCCGATGAAAAGGCCGCTTACGCATTCCTGCAGGAAAGCGGCGCCGAGGCGATACGGGTTCCCTATCGCGCCAACCGGGCGGTGATCTTCGACTCCAATCTCTTCCACAAGACGGACGTGATCGGTTTTGATCAGGGCTATGAGAACCGGCGCATCAACATCACCATGCTCTATGGCCGCCGCTCCCGCGGTTGAAAGGCTCCAAAAAGCCGGATTTGCGGCGCCGTAATTTACCTGTCACGGTTTATGCCGCTTGGTCTATAGTCGTTCGCGCTTGGGGGAGCGATGTCCGATATTCCGGTAAGCCGTGAATTCTGGAATCGGTTGATCAGGGAAGTGCGCAGCCGCACCCGGGGCCGCGCCGATGCCGAGGAGCTGCTGCAGGCCGCCTATTTGCGCCTGGTGCGCTACCGCTCCGAGCATGTGGTTGAAAATGTTGCGGCATTCCTGGTCCGCACCGCGGTTAACATCGGGGTGGACAATTACCGTCACGACCGGCTTATCGCCGATGTCGCGCCCGACGATGTGGGCGCTTGTGAAAATTCGCCGTTGCAGGATGAGGTTTTGGCGGCCCGTGCTCGTCTAGAGAGGGTCCGGCAGGGTCTGTCCCGGCTGACGCCACGCACCCGTGAAGTCTTTCTGATGCACCGTCTCGACGACTTGAAATATCGCGAAATCGCCGAGCGTCTGGGGATCAGCCAGAGCGCGGTGGAAAAGCATATCGCCAAGGCCGCGCTGTTCCTTACCGAGTGGACGGAGGGCTGGTGAGCATGTCTGGTGCGTTACCTGCTCCCGAAATCAGGGCGGAAGCGGCTGCTTGGCTCGCCCGTCTGCATGCCGAAGACCGCGATGCCGCCGACGAGGCCGCCTTCCGCGCCTGGCTCAATGCCAGCCCCGCCCATGCCGCCGCCTTCGAGGCGGTGGACCGGATGTGGAGTGATGTGGGCGGGCTCACCGATCTGCGCACCGGCCGGGTGGCGGCGCACCGTCCCGCCACAGTGCTTGGGCGGCGCGCCCTTCTGGCCGGGGTTGGTCTTGTGGCCGTGACTGGCGGCAGCGCCCTGTTCTGGCGCTCGGCCAGCGCCAGGGTCTATGAAACCGATGTGGGCGAGCAGAAACATGTGGCGCTGGATGACGGCAGCCAGCTTTTCCTCGATGCCAAGACCCGCATTTCCGTGGCGTTCAGCGACACCGAACGCACGGTGGACATGCAGTATGGCCGGGCCAATTTCCGCGTCGTGCCCGATCTCAAGCGGCCTTTTGTGGTCGAGGCCGCCGAGCACCGGATCGTCGCCACCCGCTGCAATTTCGACGTGCGCTGCGAGGACGGCCAGGTCCAGGTGGTTCTGATCCATGGCGAAGCCGATGTGAAGCCGGCCGCGGCCCGGGACGGCCAGAGCCAGACCCTTCGCAGTGGCGAAAGACTGGTGGCCTCCAATGAGGTTGAAAAGCTGGACAAGCCGGACCTGACGCGGGTCCTGGCCTGGCAGTCCGGCTATGAGATGTTCGACAAGGAAAACCTGGCCCAGGCGGCGGAAGAAATGAACCGCTATTCCACCGCCCGGCTGGAAGTGGACCCCAGCGTGGCCGGCCTCAAGGTCTCCGGCGTCTACCGTGTGGGCGACAATGGCGCCTTTGCCCGCTCGCTCGCCAAGCTCCTTCCCATCACCGTCCGTCAGAATGGTGATGTTTTGTTGCTTACCGCCGACAGCGATCCATGACAGGGGGGTGGGGAAACCCCGCCCCTCATACGTCTGATCTCCATTAGCGGCCCATCAGTGGCCGTGAATAGAGGGGGAAAGCATGGCATTTTCGCGCTGGGGCGCTCTGCGCTCTATTCTTTTCGGTGGCGTCGCGGTCCTGTCGATCAACGTGGCCGCCGCGGCCCAGGACACCAGCATCACCCTGCAGGAGCAGCCCTTGTCGGACGCCCTGCGCAGCGTGGCGCAGAAGACCGGCGAAAGCATCCTCTTCACCCCGGAATCGGTGGAAGGCCTGAAGGCGCCGGCCATTTCCGGAACCATGAACGCCCAGCAGGCGGTCTCCATGCTGACCCAGGGCACCGACCTGGAAGTGGTCTCAGACGGCAATAACGGGCTGATCGTGCGCCGCCCTTTCATGCGCCACGCGGCGGAGCAGGCGCCTTCGAACGCGGGTGGCGACGCGGCGCCGGTGGAAAGCGTGGTGGTGAACGGCTTCAAGGCCAGCCTTGAACGCGCATTGGACAAAAAGCGCGAAGCCGCGAATTCCGAAGACTCGATCCTGGCGGAAGACATCGCCAAATTCCCCGACATCAACCTGTCGGAATCCATTCAGCGCCTGCCGGGCGTGGCGCTGGCCCGCGACCAGGGCGAGGGTCGCGAAATCGCCGTCCGCGGCCTTTCGCCCCTCTTCACCCGCGTGCGCGTCAACGGCATGGAGGCGATCACGACCACGGGCTCGGAAGACGTGAATGGCGGCACCAACCGGGGCCGTTCCTTCGACTTCAACGTCTTCGCCTCCGACCTCTTCTCCGGCATCACGGTCCACAAGACCTCCGAGGCCGACATCGAGGAAGGTTCGCTGGGCGCCACCGTCGATCTGCACACACCCCATCCCTTCGATCACCAGGGCTTCACGCTCGCCTCTTCTTTCGAGGGCGGCTACAACGACCTTGCCGGCACCTTCAATCCGCGCGGCGCGGTGCTGGTCTCCGACACCTTCTTCGGCGGAACGCTGGGCGTGCTGTTTGCGAGCGCCTATAGCGTCAACAACGTCACGGAAGAGGGCTCCAGCTCCGTCCGCTTCCAGAACGACAATACCAATCGCATCTCCAACGGCAGCGCGCCGCTGGTCGCAGGCTGCGTGACCAACAATCCCGGCACCACCAACCAGTGCAGCACCGCGCAACGCTTCGGCAGCCTGACCGTGGTTGGCACCGGCCTGCCCGGCACCGTCGCGCAGACCGCCGGCACGGTGGAAACCGCAGGTTCGGTGCCCAACGGCGCCAATTTCAACGCCACCGCCAAGCCCAACGATTATGACGTGGTGAACGAGGCTTATCATCCGCGCTTCCCGCGCTATGACCTGGTCTTCAATCATGAAAAGCGCTTGGGCTTCGACAGCTCTGTTCAATGGCAGCCCGACGACCAGACCCTGTTCACCCTGGATGGTCTCTTTGCCGACTTCAACGTCATCCGTAACGAGCAGCAGCTGGAAGCGCCGTCCTTCTCGATCAACGGCGTCTCCAGCCAGCTGGCGCCTGCCGGCTTTCCCGCCTTGCTGGCGCCGACCTTGGGCACCAACAGCATCAATATCCTCAATTACGGGGTCAACGAGGCGACCAACAATCTCAACAGCCTGTCCGCCACCGGGGTCGGCCTGCGGTCGGAACACCGGCTTGTCCATTATGACACGCGCTTCCAGCAGATGACGCTGGACGGCAGCCACGAATTCTCGGACTCGTTCAAGGTGCATGGCTTGATCGGATACTCGCAGTCCAACTTCCGCAATCCGTTCGATACCACGCTGACGATGGACTATAACTGCACCGCGGCGACCTCCAACACCGGCGCCATCTCCGGCTGTCCGGGCGGTCGGGGCGGCGGCGCTGGAACGGCGGCCAACCCGTTCACCTACAATTACGCGGGCGCGAACCAGTTTGCCCCGTCCATCACCTACGGCAATGTCGATGTGACCTCGCCCAATGGCTGGTTCCTGTCGCAGGACAAGACCTCCGCCAACGACGACTATAATTCCTACCGCACGGTCGCGCTCGACGCCGACTACAAGATCGACAGGACTTTCCGCATTCAGGGTGGCGCGGACTATAAGAACTTCGGCTATGGCACCGTCGCGCTGGCCCGCAGCAATGGCACCACTGCCTCGCTGTCCGGCTATATCCCGCCCGATATGGAGGCCCATTCGGCCCTGGCCGGCATCACCGAGATGGTGTCGCTGCACGGCATCCAGGTGGGCCCCGGCACGCCCACCACCTGGCTGGTGCCGGACGTCGACAAGGCCATTGCGCAATACAATATCCTGAGCCCGACGGCCGAAAATGGCGCCTTTGCGCTGGGACCGCAGCCGTCGCTGTCATCCAACGGTACCGTCCGCGAACGCGACGTCTCCGCCTGGGGCATGCTGGACTGGGACAGCCAGATCGGCAATGTGCCGTTCCGCGGCAATATTGGCCTGCGCTATGCGCAGACCAGCGCGATCTCCAGTGGCTTCAGCCACAACGCAGCCACGACGACGGTGTCGCCGGTGACAGTGGGCCACACCTATCACGACTGGCTGCCATCCTTGAACGCGGTGCTGTCGCCGGTCGACGACTTCCTGATCCGCTTCAGCGCGGCGCAGGAAATCTCGCGCCCCGACCTGTCCAACCTTCTGCCGGGCGCCACCGTCACCAAGTCGGGCGCCAACCCGCTGTCAGTGACCTCGCAGAACCCCAACCTCAGCCCTTATCGCGACAAGGCGCTCGATCTGTCGTTCGAGTGGTATTATGACAAGGGTTCGCTGTTCTCGGTCGCCTTCTTCTACAAGCATCTGGACGACCTGATTGTCACCCAGACCGTCAATGTGCCGTATGAAGGCAATCCCTTCGGCCTGCCCGACAGCCTGGCGCTGGCGGCTTGCGGCGGCGCCTTCACCCAGGCCTGCAATCCCACCAACATTGCCCAGTTCAAGTCGACGATTAACCAGAAGGGTTCGCCGCTCTATGGCACCGAAATCAACTGGCAGCAGCCCTTCAGCTTCCTGCCGGACTTCTGGTCCAACTTCGGCTATCTGGGCAATGTGACCTTCGTCCAGGCGCAACAGACCTACCTCAATCCCGATGGCACGGTGCAGGCGATCGCTGACCTCAACAATCTGTCGCGCACCAGCCTCAACTCGACGCTGTACTATGACGACAGCGTCTTCCAGGCGCGCGTCTCGGCGGCGTTCCGCAGCAAGTATATCCCCAACGCCGGCGTCAACCCGGGTGGTCTGAACGATGTGACGATCGCCCGCCCGACCCTGAATGTGGACTTCTCGTCCAGCTACAAGGTCAACGACGAATTCACCGTGACGGCGGAAGCGCTGAACCTGAGCAACCAGCCCTCGACCCAATATGTCGACTCGGTCGGCCGGCGCGACTATTACAACCACTATACCGGCCGGGAGTTCATGGCCGGCGTCCGCTTCAACTACTGATTTGACCCTCACCGTCAGCGCATAGCCCGCTTTCCCCTGGGCATCTTTCGGGCGGGATCACCATCCCGCCCGTTTCTTTTTGCGGCTGGCCAGTGACAGCCTGTCATCCCCGCTGTTGGCGATAGCGCAAACCGCTATACTGCCGTGCGTTCAAGAGGGGAGGCTTGATGCGGGCGATGGTCATTGCGGGCTTGGGCGTGATCGGCGGAGCGGTGTTTGCCGCCTGCGGACCGGTGCAGGCCCAGCCGCGTCGCCCCTCTATCACCTCGGTATCGCATCTGGCGGTCTATGCCGCCGACCCGGCCAAAAACGACGCCTTCTATGTGCATGACATGGGCGCGATGAAGCTGCCCGACCCGGAGAATCCCTCTGGGGTCCGCTATTATTTTTCGCCCGCCCAGTTCGTGGAAGTGCTGCCGCTGCCGGCAAGCGCCGGCATCAACCGCCTGGACCATGCCGCCTTCAATGTCAGCGACGCCGAAGGCATGCGGCGCTTCCTGATCTCCAAAGGCATTGCGGTGCCGCGCAAGGTCAGCGAAGGCGCCGATGGCAGCCGCTGGTTCCAGGTCAAGGACCCGGAAGGCATGGCAATCGAATTCGTGCAGCCGCCGGCCTCGCCGCCAAAAATCGCCGATGGCGGACTTTCCACCCACATCATCCATGTCGGCTTCATCATCCATGACCGCAAGCTGGAAGACACATTCTATCGCGACGTGCTGGGCTTTCGGCCCTATTGGGCGGGCGGCATGAAGGACGATGTCACCAGCTGGGTATCGCAGCAGGTGCCCGACGGTGCCGACTGGCTGGAATATATGATCGTGGGCACGCCCGACACCCGCGGCATCCCGGCGAACATGACCCAGGCCAATCTGGGCGTGCTGGATCATTTTGCGCTGGGTGTGCCCAACATGGAAGCAGCCTTTACCAGGCTGTGGAACGAGGACCGGCTCAAGGGCCAGGTCGATGCGCGCGGCCAGCAGGCCGTGCCCAAGATCGGCCGCGACGCCAAATGGCAGCTCAACCTGATCGATCCCGACGGCACCCGCGCCGAGGTGATGGAACTGCATGCCATCGGCAAGCCCTGCTGCTCGCCCTTCACCGCCGGCGATCCGGAGAAATGATGTGAGGTGGGTTCTCGCGGTCCTGCTGGCCCTGTGGAGCAGCGCGGCAACGGCTGCCCCCATCAAGGTGATGATCCTGGACGGCGCCAGCGCCGCCGCCTATCACGACTGGAAGCTCACCACCCGGGTGATGAAGCGGGAGCTGGAGGATGCCGGCCTGTTCAAGGTCACGGTGGTGAGCGCGCCGCCGGCGGATGGCGATTTCTCCGGCTTCCATCCCGACTTCGCCAGCTATCAGGTGGTGGTGTCCAACTATGACGCCCAGGACTGGCCGGCGCCACTGAAAGCCGCGTTCGAGAGCTATATGAGGAATGGCGGCGGCCTGGTGGTGGTGCATGGCGCCGATAACGCCTTTCCCGACTGGGCGGCCTATAACGAGATGACCGGCGTCGGCGGCTGGCGCAAGCGTGACGCGCCCGCCGGACCGAGATGGTATTTCCAGAACGGCAGGCTCACCTCCGATCCGTCGCCGGGGCCCGCAGGCCTGCACGGCCGCCGCAAGCCATTCCGCATCACGGTGCGCGCGCCGGAGCATCCCATCATGCGCGGCCTGCCGCCGGTGTGGATGCATGCGCCCGATGAGCTTTACACCCGTCTGCGCGGCCCCGGAAAGAACATGACGGTGCTGGCCACGGCCTACGCCGATCCCGCCAATCGCGGGACCGGCTTCGACGAGCCCATGCTGATGGCGCTGAGCTGGGGCAAGGGGCGCATCTTCCACACCACCCTGGGGCATGACGCCATGGCGCTGTCCTGTGTGGGCTTCATGACCACCTTCCAGCGCGGTGCCGAATGGGCGGCCACGGGACGCGTCACCCAGAAGGTGCCCAAGAGCTTTCCCACGGCCGACACGGTGAGCTATCGCGCCGATCTGGCGGCGATGGATCCTGCGGTGGCCGATGGCGTGTTGACCACCTTACCGAAGTAGCCCCTCCGGCCTTCGCTGGCTCAAGTGCCAGCTACGGCCACCTCCCCATATGAGCGCGCTTCGCGCGCATGGGGAGGTCACGCGCGCTCTGGTGCGCGTCGTGTGCCGCGGCTAATCTCCTGCCAGATGGCGGACAACACGCCGATGGGAGGGGATATGAGGATTCTGTTTGCCATCGGTCTTTTGGCGATGCTGCCGCTGGCCGCATCCGCGCAACAGCCGGCGGGCGTGCCGCATCCCACGACCGAACGCCCGGCGTCCTGCGCGCCCCCCATGGGCCTGCATTTCGTCTGCGGCCTGGACGAGCCGGAAGACCTGCTGCAGGTGGGAAACAGCAAATGGGTGATCGCCAGCGGCATGGGCGAACATGGCGGGATCTTCCTGATCGATAGTGAGGCCAAGACCGCCAAGCGCTTCTTCACCGGCGCTTCAAAGCCCGATCTGAAAATGTATCCCGACTGCGTCAGCGCGCCGGCCAACTTCAACGCCCATGGCATTGCGCTCAGGCCCACGAAAGTGGCGGGCACCTACAGGCTTTACTCCGTCACCCATGTGCCGTTCGAGAGCATCCAGGTCTTTGCCGTGGATGGGCGAGGGAGCGAACCCACCATCAGCTGGACCGGCTGCGTCAAGCTGCCGGCCGATTTCAAGTCCAATGCCGTGACCGCGTTGTCCGACGGCACCATCCTGGACGACGTGCAGATGCACGATCACGCCACCGACTTCATCAGCGGCAATATCACCGGCGGGGTGTGGGAATGGAGCCCGAAGGACAAGTCATTGCGCCTGCTCAAGGGCACCGAACTGCAAGGCAATAATGGCATCGAGATTTCGCATGATGAAAAGGAAATCTATATCGCCGTGTCCGGCACCCAGACCGTGGCGATCTATAGCTTGGCCAATACCGCCAAGCCGGCGCGTACCATCAAGACGCCCTGGTACAATCTGGACAATATCCATTGGAGCGGTGACCGGCTGGTCGCGGCAGGCATGATGTTCGACGAACCGGCCTGCGGCGGCACCCGCAAGCAGATCCAGGACGCGCATGGCAACATGAATTGCCACCGCGGCTGGGTGGCGTCCGAGCTCGATCCCAAGGCGATGACCTGGAAGATCCTGGCTTATGGCGAGCCCAATCCCGATTTCGGCGGCATCGCCACCGCGTTGGTGATCGGTAAAACGCTGTGGCTCAGCTCCTTCCAGATGGACCGCGTGGCCTGGCGGCCGCTGCCCGGGCCGAAATGACTATCGCGCCGGAAGCGACGCCAGCCAGGCGGTGAGGTTCACCAGATCCGCGGCGCCGAGGCGGGCGGTCACCTCACGCATCGGCGCCGACAATTCGCCGTGACGGCTGCCTTGCTGGAAGTCATACAATTGTCGCGCCAGATAGCTGGGTGAGCGGCCGGCGATGCCGGGCGCGGTGCTGTCCGATCCGGTCAGTTTTTCGCCATGGCACCCCGCGCAATTCAGGCGGGTGGCGAGACGCCGGCCTTTTGCCACCGCGCCCGTCGGCACATAGGCGATAAAGCCCGCATGGGGATCGCGCAGCTGCTCGCGGTCCACATCCATCGGCGTTTCGATCAGCCGTTCGCCGATGGGTTCGCGCGCGCCACTCCGGTCTGGCAGCCACAGACCCTCCTGGCTGCGCATCTTCGGCACTGTGGGGGTTTCCACCACCTTGATCGGCACGGTGGGCGGCAGGGCGGCATAATAGGTGGCGGCCTGTGTGATCTCCGCTGCGGACATCGCCTTGGCGAAACCCACCATCTGGAAGGCGTTGGCCTTGCGCGGCTCCGCGCTCTTGCGCGTCCCGTTCTTCATGTCGCGCAACTGCCGCGCCAGGTAATCGGCGTTCAGTCCGGCGATGTTGGCGTTCTGCGGCCGTCCCTTGCCATTGGGATAGTGACAGCCGGTGCAGGCGGTGATGCTGCGCGCCGCATCCCCGGCCGCGACCAGCGGCGGCATGGCGGGATGATCATGCGGATACCAGTCGGCGGGTGGGGTGTGGTTTGCGCCGCTGATCTGGCCGCGGGTGAAGTGGCCGCTCGCGCCGGGCAGCGTGAAAAGCGCGCCGTCGTCATGGGGTGCGTGCGCCTCGTTTTGCGGTGTGGGTACGGCATAGGCCCAATCTGGATAGGAAGGGGCCGGATAAGAGGACGCGGCACCCGCCGCACACGCAAAAAACAGCAAGAAAACCAGCTTTTTCATGGCGATTCTTCCCCTGCGCCACGTTAGCATGGCCCATAAAACGGCGCGACAGAGGCCGGGCGGGAGGGACAATGCGACCTGTGACTGTGGCCATGCTGGCGTGGCTTGCTTGCGGACCGGCGCTGGCGCAAGGCGCACCTGCCGCCATCTCGGTCGATCTGGGCAAGAAGCTCGGCCCCTACAAGCCGATCTATGCCTGGTTCGGCTATGACGAGGCCAATTTCAGCACCGGCCGCGACGGCAAGAAGCTGCTGCGCGAGCTGCATGACCTTGCGCCGGTGCCCGTGCATATCCGCGCCCATCACCTGCTGACGTCGGGCGACGGGACGCCGGAACTGAAATGGAGCTCGACCAACGTCTATCGCGAGGATGCTGCTGGCCACGCCGTCTATGACTTCACCATCCTGGACGGCATCTTCGACGAGTATAAAGCTGCTGGCGTGGTGCCCATGGTCGAACTGGGCTTCATGCCCAAGGACCTGACCAGCGGTCAAAGTTACCAAGGTGTGAGCGATTATCAGGTGCATTATCCAGGCCGCACCACCGCCGGCACGGTCCAGGCCCCGCCCAAGGATTATGCCAAATGGCAGGAGCTGGTGCGGGTGGTGGTGGCGCATCTGGCGCAGCGCTATGGCGCCGATACCGTGCGGCAGTGGTATTTCGAAGTGTGGAACGAGCCGGACATTGATTACTGGCACGGCACGCCGCAGCAATATTGGGAGCTTTATGAGCGCGCCGCCGCCGGCGTGCGCGCCGCATTGCCCGGCGCCCTGGTCGGCGGTCCCGCCGCCACCGGACCATCCGTCGATCACGCCTCCAGATTCCTGGACGGGTTCCTCACCCATGTCGCGGCCAGGCATGTGCCGCTGGATTTCATCTCCTTCCACATCAAGGGCCAGCCGCGTGTCGCAGATGGCGCGGTGGTCATGGGTCTTTCCAAGGAGATGAACGACGCCGACAAGGGTTTTGAGATCATCGCCCGCCACGGGATGAACAAGCTGCCCATCATCCTGAGCGAGGCGGACCCGGAAGGCTGCGCCGCCTGTTCCATGAAGGTCAATCCGGCCAATGCCTATCGCAACGGCACGTTGTACCCGTCCTACACAGCGGCGGCTTACAAGGGCCTGTTCGAACTGGCCGGCCGGCACAAGGTCAATCTGATCTCGATGCTGAGCTGGTCGTTCGAGTTCGAGGGCAAGGATTATTTCGAAGGCTTTCGCTCGCTCTCCACCAACGGCATCGACAAGCCGGTGCTGAATTTCTTCCGCATGGCGGCGCTGATGAAGGGCAATCGCATTGCGGTTTCCAGCAGCGGGGAGGTCAAGCTGGATGACATCATGGCCAGCGGCGTGCGCGGGCCGGAGGATGTCGATGCCTTCGCCACGGCGGACGCGCATCAGGCCGCGGTGATGGTGTGGAGCTACCACGACGCGGAAAAGACCGGCGATGCCGCGCCCGCCGCGATCACGGTGCGCGGGTTGCCCAAGGGCATGTCACGGGTGCGGCTGACCCATTACCGCATCGATGACAGCCATTCCAACGCCTATACCGTGTGGAAGGCGATGGGCTCGCCGCAAAATCCCAGCGCGGAGCAGATCGCGGAGCTGAAAGACAAGGAAGGGTTGCAGTTGCTGGAATCGCCGCGCTGGCTGACGGCGCAGAACGGCGCGGTCACGGTCGATACCGTGATGCCGTCCCATTCGATTTCGCTGATGCAGCTGGATTGGTAGCCGGGTATCCCTAAAGAACCGCAGCGAGTTCGTGCTCCTCGGTCGCTCGGGCCGATGTTTGGCGACTAATCCCCTGTTGGCACGATGCCAGCATTCTCGACCATTAGAATGGTGCACTTCTTCGGGGCTCGCGTTCGGTGGATCACGCCCTTCGGAACAACGATCCCTTGCCATGGCGCGAGCGTGACGGTGCGCCCTTCCAAATCCACCAGGAATTCGCCTTCCAGGCAGAGAAAAAACTCATCGTCGTCGTCATGCTTGTGCCAGTGGTACTCCCCTTGCATCACGCCAAGGCGCACGACGGAAGTATTCACTTGGCAAAGCGTCTGATTATACCACTGATCCGTCACGGTGGCCGCAAGCGCCGGCACATCAATCTTCTCCAGATGGGGAAGGAGTATGTTGAGGTGCGTTGTATAAGGAAACGCCTCGGGTTGGGCTCCTTCTTTATTCATAATCTCTGCTTTCCTTTCATGTTGCGGCGCGCGACCAATCAGGCGGGAACATCCGTCCAGGCATGCGCCTTGTGGCTGGCGAGTTCCGCGTCCAGGATTTTCAGCTGCCTGAGGCCGTCGGCCATCTGCGGATAATCCGGCGTCAGCGTTGCATCCGCGATGGAGGCATAAAAGCGCCGGAACAGCTGCTTGTGGGTATCGGGATAGCCTTCGGCATGGCCGCCGGGATAGTCGGCGAAACTGCGCGCCTTTTCCGTCAGAAGCGCGGGGTCTTTCAGCAACATCTGGTTGGGGTCATTGCGATGACCGAGCCACAATTCATTCGGCGATTCCTGGCGCCAACTGGCGCCGCCTTTGGTGCCATAGATTTCCAGCACCAGACCATTTTTGCGCCCGGCTGAAACCTGGCTTGCTGTCATGGCGCCGCGTGCGCGTTCTCTTCCGTTTTCGGCCATGCGGAAGATGGTCGCGCCGAAATCCTCGGTCTTCACCGGCGTATCCACCGTCTCGCCCGACGCGCCCAGCTTGCCGGAAAAGCTTTCGCCGCCTGCCCCTTTTGAATCAACAAGTGGTTGTTTGCGGGTGGGCCAGAAGGTCTGCAAATCGGTGCACACCGCCGAGACTTTCAGCCCCGTGACATGCTCGGCCATGTCGAAGAAATGCGAGCCGATATCGGCCATCACCCGTGATACGCCGCCCGCGGCCGGATCCACGCGCCAGTTCCAGTCGGTTTCATACAGCATCCAGTCCTGGGAATAGGTGCCCTGGACCACCAGAATCTCGCCGAACGCGCCGGCCTCGCGCATGCTCCGCATCTGCTGCACCATGGGATAGCAGCGCAGATTGTGGTTCACCGCGCCGCGCAGCTTTTTTTTCGCCTGCAGTCTCACCAGTTCTTCGGCTTCCGCCACGCTCATCGCCAGCGGCTTTTCGCACAGGACATGCTTGCCCGCCTCGAACGCCGCCCTGGCGATGGGAAAATGCGAGTCATTCGGCGTGGTGATGTGGACCGCATCGATCGAGGGATCGGTGATCACGTCGCGCCAGTCGCCGGTGGCGTTGAGCACGTTATAACCGGCGGCCGCCGCGCGCGCCTTGTCCGGTGAGGTGGCGGCCACTTCCACCACATCGACATTCTCGACCCGGCGCAAAGCCTCCAGATGGGCGCGGCCCATGAAGCCGGTACCGATCACCGCGGTACGGATACGGTCCAACATGCTCAAACCCACCAGGCCGTGGCGGGCTTTTCCTTGATCACCACCTGGGAGAGCAGCGCTGCCGCCTTGGTCAGGCCTTCGTCGGGCGACATCAAACTGTCTTCATGCTCGATGGACAGCACATAGTCATAGCCATACATGCGCAAGGTGGAGATGAACTCGCTCCACCATTCCGCGCTGTGGCCGTAGCCGACGGTGCGGAAGATCCAGGAACGTTCGCGTTCCTCGGTATAGGGTTTGGTGTCCAGCACGCCGGTCCGGGGCATGTTGGCGGGATAAAGCTGGGTGTCCTTGGCATGGACATAATGGATGGCGTCGCCCAGCACGCGGACGGCGCCGATGGGATCGATGCCCTGCCAGAACAGGTGGCTGGGATCGAGGTTCGCGCCCACCGACGGCCCCGTTATGGCGCGCAGGCGCAGCAGGGTTTCAGGATTGTAGACCACAAAACCGGGATGCATTTCGATGGCGACCTTCACGCCATGATCGGCGGCGAACTTGCCATGCTCCTTCCAATAGGGCGTCACCACTTCTTCCCATTGCCAGTTCAGCACATCCAGATAGTCCGGCGGCCAGGGGCAGGTGACCCAGTTTGGCGATTTGGCCTCGTGGCTGTCGCCGGGGCAGCCGGAAAAATCCACCACCGTGCTCACCCCCAGTTTCTCGGCCAGAAGAATGGTCTTTTTACTGGTCTCACGATGCCTGGACGAGATTTCCTTGTTGGGATGCAGCGGATTGCCATGGCTGGAAAGCGCCGAAATAGTCAGCCCGGCATCGGCGACCTTGCTTTTGAAGGTCTTGAGTTCGTCGGGCTTGTCCAGCAGCGACAGGTGGAGATGGGCGTCGCCGGGATAGTTGCCGGTGCCGAATTCCACCATCTCGATGCCTAAGGATTTGAGCTTCTTGAGCACATCGTCCAGCGACAGGGCCGACAGCAATGGCGTGAACACACCGATCTTCATGACGTCCTCCGGATGGCGGGGCATTTGAACCTGATTTCAGACCATTGGCGAGGTGTGCGCAACCTCTCTCATGGTCGTCGATTTGCCGGACTGCTTTCCGGTGATCTTCTCCTAAAGGGAGATTGCCGTGCGAAGTCCCAGCACCACCGCGCCTTCGCCCAGATCGGCGCGGGGATTCGACAGGTTCAGCACCCGGCCGCCGGGATGGATGACCCATTGCAGATCGGGCTGGATGATCCACCAACTTGCGACCTGGCCCTGATAGGAAACTTCCAGCACGGATTCGAAGTCCGGTTCCGGCGGTACAAAGCCGTTCAGGGCGCCGAAATCCGCCGCCAGGTCGCGCTGTCCGGCGCTGACCTGTTCATAGCTGAGGCCGATGCCGACCGAGTCGCTGTCGCGTCCAAACGGCCCGGCATAGGTCAGGCCGCCATCCATATGCAGCTCGATCAGGTTGCGCTCGGACGGATTGCCGCCCACCCGGAAGAAGCCGCCCAGGCCGGTATCGCTGGCGCCGTCCTTGCGCCACAACAGCTGGTCGAGAATGAAATAGCCGCCATAGTCGCCGCGATGCTCGTCCGGGATTCCATTGGAGGCCGGATTGGCCAACGAGACATGCAGGGTGTCAAAGCGCTGGTCGGCGAACTTGCCGGTGTGGATCCAGCCGCCCAGCTTCAGGCTGGCCGGCAGATCGAACAGCTTGGTGCTGTAGGCCAGCTCGCCGATGGCGAACAGGTCGCCATTGGTTTCAAAATCGAAGCCGGTGGGATCGACCTCGCGGTCGCCGCTGAACAGCGCCGCCTGCAGGCTCAGGTCCGATGAGACCGCCACGCGCACCCGCGCCCCCGGGCGCGCCACGGGATAGGCGGGACCGCCGCTGGGCAGGTTGATGCCCATGATGGCCGGCCAGCCGAAGGTCGAACTGATGAACAGCGGCGCATACTGGCTGACGAAGAATTCGTCGTCGGCGGCGATCTGGCCCACGCGCAGCGACACCGTGTCGTCGAACAGCGACTGCTGCAGCCACAGGTCGAACAGCCTGGTGGACGGTGGCGCCTCGATATTGCTGACCGTGACCAGGTTGCCCAGATAATGCGATGTCAGGCCTTCGCCATGGATCTGATAGGCATTGGCATGGAAGATCAGGCCCGCCAGGCCGAAGGCCTTGGCCATGTCGACATTGGCGAACAGCTCCAGCCGGCCCTCGACGACCGCGCCCTGGCGCATGCCGCCGTCGGCATTGCCCAAGGTCTCCAGGATTTCGTCGCCGCCCAGCTGGACGCCCTGGTCTTCGAGCTTGGAACGCTCGCCGCCCCAGTCGCCGGTCAGGTTGGGGCTTTTGAAAATCTCGTCATAGTTCAGCACCTGGGCGCTCGCCGGCACGGTGAACAGCATAAGGACGAAAGCCCCCAGCCGGCGCATGCCAAGCCGACGCATGCCCGGCCAACCCATATCAGTGCGGGCCATGATTGTGCTCGGCCGGCGTCAGGTCGATGGCATGCCAGGCATTGTCCAGCATGCGGGTCGTGCTGATGATGAAATCGATCAGGTCCTGGTCTTCGGCGCCGCCCTTGACCGCCTGCTGCGCCAGGGTCACGGTCTGGTATTCGCCATCCAGAAACAGCTTGGCCTCGGCCGAGATCAGGTGATGCCTGCCCTGGATATGCACGTCCATGGGACCTTGCGATTCCGCCATGGGGAAGAAGCGGCGGACCTCGCCGCCGGCGTAAGGAAGCACCTCGAAGTCCCATTCGATGCGGTTGGGTGGGGCATGGGCGGGATCGCCGGACACGAAGCGCCAATGGTCCAGGCCGGCCTCTGCCATGCGGGCTGCCAGCCAGGGGCCTGCGTCCTCGGTGCGGAAGCCGGGCAGATTGCCGGCGGCTATAACCGCAATGGTGGTGGTTTGCGCCGGGGCAGGTCCGGCGGAAAACAGGGCCCACGCCATGCCAAGGCTTGCCATGATGCGGGCGAGATTCTGCATGGCGGCGACCCTATCGCGGCGATCATGACAGTTCTGTGTCGCGCCCGATAGACGTTCAAGACGGCGTGAGCTTGAGCAGGGCCTTCTGCTCGGTCAGGACATAGACCGCCCCGTCCGGTCCTACCCGCACATCCCGGATACGGGTGTGCAGGTCCGTGAGCAGGGGCTCTTCCGCCACCACCTTGCCGTTCTTGATCTCCAGCCGGTAGACGCCCGTGCCACGCAGGCCGCCCGCCAGCAGGCTGTGATTCCAGGCGGGAAACAGCTTGCCGTGATAGGCCGCCAATCCGGAAGGTGCGATCACCGGATCCCAGTAATAGACCGGCTGCTCCAGGCCCTCTTTGGCGGTGATGCCCTCGCCAATCGGGCCGCCCGGATAGTCGAGGCCATGGGTGATGATCGGCCAGCCGTAATTCTTGCCCTTCTGGATGCGGTTCAGCTCATCGCCACCGCGCGGGCCGTGCTCGGTCTCCCACAAGGTGCCGTCGGGCGCGAAGGCCAGGCCTTCGGGACTGCGGATGCCAGTGGCCCAGATTTCGGGCCGCACGCCGGGCTTGTTCAGGAACGGATTGTCGGGCGCGGGCGCGCCGTCCTGGGTGAGATGGATGATCTTGCCCACATCGATATCCAGCTTCTGCGCCAGCTGCTGGTCATAATCGGCCTTGCGGTTGCCGTCGCGGTCGCCCACGCTCATGAACAGGGTACCGTCGTGTGCAAAGGCGATGCGGCCGCCCTGCTTCATGGAGAAATTGTGCTCCGGCAGTTCCGGCACGCCGCGATAGATCACGGTGACGTCGTGCAGGGCATTGCCGGCTTCATCCAGCACGCCATGCGCCAGATAGGTGTTGCTGTTGCCTTCCTTCAGGACTTCGAAGAAGGAGAAATAGACGCGGTGGCTCTTGGCGAAATCCGGCGCCAGCACCACATCCAGCAGTCCCAGATTCTTGGGCACAGCCAACCCGCTCAAGCCCGTCAGCGGCTCCGACAGCGTGCCGTCGGCGCCGACGATGCGCATATGGGCGGGATATTTCTCCGTCACCAGCATCTTGCCGTTGGGCAGGAAGGCGAGCGACCAGGGCAGGTGCAGCTTGTCGGTGATGGTGGTGACTTTATAGAAGGCGACCTTGTGATAGGGCGCGCGGGTCTGCTCGGGAAACAGCGGCTTGTCGTCGGCCTTTTCGGGCGGCCGCGTCTCGAAGGGCTGGCCTTCCACCATCCGCGGTTGTGGGAAGTCGCGGGAATCGCCTGGCGTCGGGGCAGGGCGCGGGGGCGTGTCCTGGGCCGCCAACGCGCCCGGCAAGATCAGAACCAAACCCAGTCCCAGCAGAATGTTTTTCATTTCGTTCCCTGTTTTTGTTGTTCAGCCGCTGTTGCGCAAGCCGGCGGCAACGCCATTGATGGACATATGGATGCCGGCATGGATTTCGCTGCCGGCATCGCCTTCGCGCCGCCGCCGCAGCAAATCCACCTGCAAATGGTTGAGCGCGTCGACGTAAGGAAGCCGGCTGCTGATGGAATCCGCCAGCCTGGGACTTGCGGCCAGCAATGCGCTCTGGCCGGTGATGGCCAGCAGTGCGTCGTGGGTCAGATGCCATTCCGCCTCGATGCGCGCCATGACCGCTTGCGCGAAGGCCTGGTCATGCACCAGCTCACTGTAGCGGCGGGCGATGGTGAGGGAAGATTTCGCCAGAACCATCTCCATATTGGCCAGCATGGTGCGGAAGAAAGCCGAGCTTTTGTGCAGTGGCCTCAGGGCCTCGATCCCGGCCCGCGATGCCGCGGTGCCAAAGCCAAACCAGCCCGGCAGCATGACCCGCGCCTGGGACCAGGAAAACACCCAGGGGATTGCGCGCAGGTCCTCGATCTTCGGCGATGTGGTGCGTGAGGCGGGGCGGCTGCCGATCTTGAGGTCGGCGATTTCGAGCAGCGGCGTGGCCTGCCGGAAATAGGTCTCGAAGTGCTGTGTCTCATAGACAAGCTCGCGATAGGCGCGGAAGGCCGATTGCGACAGATCTGAAAGCAAGGCACCTGCCTCGCCATCGGCCGCGTCATCCTGGGGCGACAGTTCCGCCAGCAGCGCCGCCGCCACGATCGTCTCCAGACTGGCCTCGCCAATGTCGCGATCGCCATATTTCGAGGCCACCACCTCACCCTGTTCGGTAATGCGGATGCCATGGGCGCTGGCCTCGCCGGGCAAGGCGCGGATGGCGTCGAAGCTGGAGCCGCCGCCGCGGCCCACCGCGCCGCCGCGGCCGTGGAAGAAGCGCATGTGGACATCGCGCGCTTTGCCCAGCGCCACCAGCCGGGCAATGGCCGAATAGATTTCCCAGTTGGAGGTGACGTAGCCGCCATCCTTGTTGCTGTCGGAGTAGCCGATCATCACCTCCTGCAGGCCGCCCTGGGCGACGACGATTGCCTTTGCCAGCGGGGCGTCGAAATAGTGCGCCATCACGCCCGCGCTCTGGCGCAGATCCTCGATGGTTTCGAACAGCGGCACGATGCGCAGCCGCGCCCTGGGCGGCGCGCCCGGCAGGAACAAACCCGTTTCTTTCATCAGGATCGCGGTTTCCAGCAGATCGGACGGGCTTGCCGCCTTGGAGATCACATACTGGGCGACCGCGCCTTCGCCAAAATCCTGTTTCAGGGCATTGGCGCGGTCGGCGATGGCCAGCTCCCGCGCCGTCTCGGCGGAATAGTCCGCGTATGGCGAACGCAAGGGGCGGGCATGGGAAAGTTCGTTCAGCAGCAACGCGGTGCGTCCCGGCTCGTCCAGCGCCAGATAATCGGGCGCCGCATCCGCTTTTTTCAGCAGTTCGGCGACGGCCCGTTCATGGACATCGCTGTTTTGCCGCACGTCCATGGTGGCGAGGTGGAAGCCGAAGGCGCCCACGGCCTCGCGCAAGCTCAGCAGGCGGCCTTCCGCCAGATCGCCATCGCCATTGCCGGCAAGGGATTCGGCGATGACGGCCAGGTCGGCGGCGAAGTCTTCGGGTGTGGCATAAGGCTCGGCCTCGAACCTGGGTCGCCGCGAAGGACCCGTCCCCAGCAGTTTTTTGCGCGTCGCCGCCATGCGGGCATAGCAGGTAACGAGCGCGCGGCGGTAAGGCTCGTCCTCCTGATGCACTGAAATCTGTTCGCCGCCGGCCGCCAGGTTTTTGAGCGCCTCGCTGGTGCGGATCAGGGAATCCGACAGCGAAAGCTCCGCCCCCAGGGCATGGATTTCCTTCAGATAATGGTCCAGCGCGATTTCCGCCTGCCGCCGGACCGCATAGTTCAGCGTTTCGGGAGAAACATTGGGATTGCCGTCGCGGTCGCCGCCCACCCATGAGCCGGGACGCAGATAGGGCATGATCTCGCCATCCAGCTTGAACAGCCGGGCGAGCCGCCGCTTCACCTGCGGCAGGCCGGGAAGGAATGTATGCGCGAAGACGGCCAGATTGTTCTCGATCTCATCCTGCACGGTGATGCGGTTGGCGCGTAGCATGCGGGTCTGCCAGAGAATGCGGATGGCGCATCCGAGCTGGACATCGATCTCGTTCCGTTCCGCTGTCTGGATGCTGGCGGCCTCCCGGCGTTCCAGCAGATGGCCGATCTCATTCTCACGGTCCAGGATGGATTTGCGCCGCACCTCGGTGGGATGGGCGGTGATCACCGGCACAAAAAGCGCCTGCCGCAGATAGCCGCGCACCCGCTTGGGGGTAAGTCCGGGATGCAGTTCGAGGCGCTGGGCGGCGCCCGAGCCCAGCGCCTTGGTCTCCCGCCGCACGACATGATCGTCGGCGATGTTGGCGAGCTGGGAGAAGATCGAAAAGGCGCGGATCAAAAGCAATATGTCGGGCTGGCTCAGGCTCATCAGCCTTTCGCGGGCGATATCGCCGGTCCCAGCGCGATGCTCGCCCACCGCCTGGCGGCGGATGTCCTCGACCAGTTGGAAGGCGTCTGGGCCGTGCTGGTCACGGATCACCTCACCCAGAAGCCGCCCCAGAAGGCGAATAAATGTCCGGTCTTCCCGGCGGATTTTGGGCGGTTCGGTCATTGTCGCAGGTGACGCAGGTGTTGTGGGCTGTTTAGACTAGCCGCAAACGGGCCAATAAAAAAAGCATGGCCACCGGGGGACAAGTGGCTGCGAATTCCACGCTGGCGATGCTGCCGCTCGATTATATCGAGTTTTTCATCTTCCTGGCGATCCTGTGCGTGGTGGGCATCTGGTCCGGCCGGGGCGAGCGCGGCTCTTCCAACGATTATTTCCTGGCCGGCCGAAGGCTGCCCTGGTACGCGGTGGGCGGCTCCTATGTCGCCGCCAATGTCTCCACCGAACATTTCATCGGTCTGGTGGGGGCAAGCTACATCCTGGGTGTGCCCACGGCGCTGGCGCAGTGGCAGACGACGATCGCCGAAATCGTCATCGTCTTTCTGTTCGTGCCGTTCCTGATCCGGGCGCATGTGGTCACCGTGCCGCAATATCTGTCCGCCCGCTTCGGGCCGGGGGTGCGGCTGGCTTTTGCGTTGCTCACCATCTTCGCC
>DATAWO010000035.1:0-17909 GCA_036267165.1 Rhizomicrobium sp.
CTGCGCCGTGATACCTTTATCCATCATATCGCGGAGCAGCTTCTTGACTGTGGAGCGCTGTATTTCCGCGATTGGGAGACGATGCATTTTAGCTTTTAGATAGCGTCCATAGGCCCACTCTTCACCGGCGATTGTTCTCTCCCTCTTTTGCTTCTTCTTGGGCTTCCAGTGGCCCTTTCGGCTAGCGTCGATGTACGCCTCGAATAGTTCCCCGAAGCACCGCACAGGGGCGCTCTGGACGGATTGCCGCGTCTTGCGGCGTTCAGAGGCAGGATCGTCACCGGTCTTAACCTGGGCTAGCAGTTTCAGTGCCTCATCACGGGCATCGGCGAGTTTCAGGGTTGGGTAGGTCCCAATTGTGAAACGGGGCTGTCGGCCATTCTCGGTCCGGTAGCGCACCACCCACGTCTTTCGACCCTGTTCGGAGACCCGAAGAACCAGGCCGCTAATCTTCTGGTCAAATATCTCGATGCGCTTGCCAGCGGGCGCGATCAGCGCCTTGATGAAGTTGTCAGTCAGTGGGGGATTCGCCACGGTTTAAGGCCTCCTTTGAACGTCACCGCAGCTCGGCTCGCTTTCCCGGCTGGGGCACGTTTGGGGCACACATGGGGCACAGAAACTGCGTAACTGCCCGAGCGCGCCTGAAACGACCTGTAACCTGAAATCCAGGTTTACAAAGGGTCCGACGAACAGGTGAAACAGGGGCGAACAGGCTGAAACACCTGTTTTTATTATTAGGAAACCGCCGCTCTATCCTGCTGAGCTATGGGGTCAGTTCCAACATTTCTAGCGGGGCTTTCCAGCTTTTGCACCAGCTTTGCACCGAACCAGGAACCGCCGCGTCCTCAGTGCTTGGACACACCTCGGACCCTGCTGAGCTATGGGGTCACGCGAACGGGATCAATAGCGTAACTCCGGCTGCGGCTGCAAATCCCCGGTCTGGCGCCGAAACGGGCGCCGACATCCGCGCCGTCCCGTTTCCTCGCGCCGCGCTGGCCGGCATCAGGGACACGATCCGCCGTCCGGGCCCATGCCCGGAGCGTTCGGCCGCCGGCGCCCTGGGGGCGCCGGCACTCTTACGAAAGAGCTATTTCACCCAGTCCCGTTCAAGGCGATAGCCCAGCGTGATGGTGATGGCAACGATGGAAGCACCGACAAAGGCGATGCCCAATGACGTAAAGATCGTCGCCAGATACGAACCGGCGAACGGTATGGTCTCAAGCGTTCTGGCGCCAAGGATCAGAACAATCGCCATCAAAAAGTTCTTGTTGTTTTTCTCCGAACTGTTCCCGATCGCTGCAATGCCGCCAAAAATGAGAAGCAATGAGGCTATCAATGGAGCAGAGATGAAGGCAGATGCGATTGCCACGATGATGGCGCAGGCTCTTGCCGCCGCGGATATCTTGTTCATTTTTTCCTCCCAATTATTGTTATTATTCAAGCCGTAACGCGTTCTTGCTGCAGGGGCGTCGCTAAATGGCTGCACCTCCTGTCGGGGCCGGATCGGCCCCCGCAAAGAAATGTTGCGGCGGTTGAGGACTGTAGCGGCGTTCGCAATGATTCGGTGCGCACCAACAAAATCCGCGCATCATGGAGTATCTCCTTTGCGCAAACCGCCCGTTATCCGGGCAGCTTAGCAAAAACCGTCCAATAATTCACGGGGTAAACATCATTACCCCAAACCGCTCACAGTGCCGCGATGGCCGGGACACATGCCCTTTCGGCCCGACGCATGAACGGCGCGCTTGTGGCACTGGCGCCGACGCATCATGAAGCCACCGCGTCCTCGGTGCTTGGGCACCTCGGACCCCACTGAGCCGTGGGGTCACGCGGGGAACCGCCCGGGAGCACCACGGAATCTCCACAATTCGGAACCCCTCTACTGGGAACAAGCCACAGACTGTGCCGTTCTCTCGCTGAAGGGGGGCCATAACCCCATTGTGGGCGCCGTGTGCTTTCGCGGCCCCGTTCAGGAGAAATGTCATGAAGAGCACCCTCAACAATGCCTGCATCTCCGCCTTGCTGTGCGGCGCAGTCATCGTCGCCATGCCGGCTTTCGCGGCCGGGCTTGGTGGTGGATTGGGCGGCGGCCTTGGCGCCACGGCCGGTGGCGCGACCAGCAATATCGGCGCCATGGGCAATGGCAGCATTGGCCGCATCAGTTCAGCCGGCGGCAGCATCGGCGCCAGCAGCTCGGCCACCACGCCCTCCACGCCCCCCGTGACCGGGGCGGTGGGCAGCACCACCAATACGGCTGAGAACACCGCCAATGGCGCGATGGGCACCACCACCACGACCGCGTCCAATGCGGGCGACAATGCCGCCAGCACGCTGAACAACACCGCCCAGGCCAATGCCGGCGGCAGCGTCTCGACCGGTGGCGTGTCGGCCAGCGGTGACATCAACAGTGCGGACGCCTCCAACAATGCGGCCAGCGTCAATCGCTCGACCCAGACCAGCGCGAGCAAGCTGACCAGGAAGGCGGAGAACAACGCCAATGCCGCGGAAAGCCGCACGACCGGCGCGCTGAACAGCCAGCAGGCCACGGCCGGCGCCAATGCCGGCGCCTCGGCGGGCGCGCAGCAGTAAGGCGCCAATGAACTTGCCAGCCTGATAATGAGATGCCCTTTAATGAGATGCCCCGGCGGTTTCGCCGGGGCATTTCTTTTTGCGCCTGCACAATGGCCAGCCGCCAGTGGTCAGCGGAGTGAGCGCGGGCTAAGACTCTGCCGTCACCCCTTCGGATTTCCCCATGCCCATCTATCGCGCGCCGGTCGAAGATTACCGCTTCCTCCTCAACGAGGTGCTGGAGCTGGAAAAGCAGCGCGACCTGCCCGGCTTTGCCGAACTCACGCCCGAACTGGCCGACGATATTCTCTCCAATGCCGGCAAGTTCTGCGAGGAAGTGCTGCAACCCCTCAACCAGCCCGGCGACGAGGAAGGCTGCCATTTCGAGAATGGCGTGGTGACCACGCCCAAGGGCTTCAAGCGCGCCTACAAGGCCTATTGCGAGGCCGGCTGGGGCGGGTTGGGCGCGCCGGAGGAATTTGGCGGCTCAGGCCTGCCGCCCATCATCACCATGGCGGTGAGCGAGATGGGAATGAGCGCCAATCAGTCGCTGGCCATGTATCCAATGCTGACGGCGGGCGCCTATGGCGCGCTCATCGCCACCGGGCCCGACTGGATGAAGCAGCATATCGCGCCCAAAATGGTGTCGGGCGAATGGGCCGGCACCATGTGCCTGACCGAACCGGGCGCGGGCACCGATCTGCGGCTGATGAAGACCAGGGCGGTGGAGCAGCCCGACGGCACCTACAAGATGAACGGCACCAAGATCTTCATCTCCGGCGGCGACCAGGACCTGACCGACAACATCATCCATATGGTGATCGCCAAGATCCCCGACGAGAACGGCGCCCTGCATGATGATCTTTCCACCGTGAATTTCTTCATGGTGCCAAAATTCCTGGTCGATGAAGAGGGCCAAATGGGCACGAAGAATGGCGTCAACACCGGCGGCATCGAGCACAAGATGGGGATCAAGGGCCAGGCCACCTGCGTGCTGAATTTCGACGACGCCAGGGCCTGGCGGCTGGGACCAAAGCCCATGGCCCCCAAGCCCGGCGAAAAGCGTTCCTCCTCCGCCGGCATGGCGGGCATGTTCGGGATGATGAACGCGGCGCGGCTGGGCGTGGGTGTGCAGGGCATCGGCCTTGGCGAGGTCGCATATCAGAACGGTTACGCTTACGCCCATGAACGGCGCGTGGGCCGCGCCCTGACCGGCCCCAAGGAGCCCGACAAAGCCGCCGACCTGGAAATCGTCCATCCCGACGTCAAGCGCATGCTGCTGCTGGCGCGCTCGGCCACCGAAGGTCTGCGGGCGCTGGCGGCCTGGACCACGCTTCAGATGTCCATCGCCCAGTCCCAGCGCCCGGAGGCCGAAAGCGCGGGCCTGATCGCGGACCTTATGACGCCGGTGTTGAAAGCCTTTGGCACCGACATGGGCTTCGAGGCCGCAAATCTGGGCATGCAATGCTATGGCGGCCATGGCTATATCCGCGACAATGGCGTGGAGCAGTTTGTCCGCGATGCCCGCATCAACCAGGTCTATGAAGGCGCCAATGGCGTGCAGGCGATGGACCTGGTGGGACGCAAGCTCGGCCGCAAGGGTGGCGCCGGGCCGATGGCGCTGTTCGGCCTTTTGACCGGCTGGATCGGCGCGCAGGAAAAAGACGAGGCGATGAAGCCGTTCGTGGCGGGGGTGAAGCGCGGCACCGAGACGTTACAGGCTGCCACACTGTGGCTGGCGGCCAATGGCCTCAAGAATCCCGACGATGCCGGCGCGGCTGCGAGCGATTATCTGCGCCTGATGGGCATCACCATGTCGGCCCTGATGTGGGCCAAGATGGCCAAGGCCAGCCTGGGCAAGGACGACAAGCTGCACAAGGACAAGCTGATGTGCGCGCGCTACTGGATGGAGCGGCTGGTGCCGGAATGTCCCATGCTTCTGGAGCGCATCCAGGCCGGAAGCGCCGTGGTGATGGAGCTGGAATGATGTCCTCACCTGGGCCCTGGGGGCGGCCCAGCCGGCGCAAGGCTTCCCGCCTGGGACTTTACCTCTGGCTGGGCGTCATGGCCCTGGCCGGAGTGTTGATCTATGTGCTGCAACGCTATTTCCCTTCCGGCGACAGTCCCTTTGGCGATCCCTACCAGATACAGATACTGGGAATGCTGGCACTGGCCTCCAGCGGGTTGCTGTTCGTGCGCGAGATCAATCTGAGCCGGACGGTGCGCAATGTGCTGATCTGGATCGCGGCGGGCGGGGTTTTGGTCATCGGCTTCTCATATCAGCATGAACTTGCGGATATCGGGCTGAGGCTGCGCACGAATCTGGTGCCGGGCCTTCCCGTCGCCACCGGGCCGCACGAGATGGTCCTGTCGGAGGATGAAGGCGGCAGCTACCATGTCTATGGCATGGTCGACGGCCAGCAGCTGCGTTTCCTGATCGACACCGGCGCCAGCGACATTGTGCTCAGTCCCGCAGACGCAAGGCGCTTGGGCGTGGATTTCAGCAAGCTGACATTCGACCATGTTTATGAGTCCGCCAACGGCATCGGTCATGGCGCGACAACCACGGTCGGAGACCTGTCGGTGGGCGCCATCCACTTCACCAATGTCCAGGTCGCGATCAACGGCGCGGAGATGAGTTCCTCGCTCCTGGGCATGGCATTCCTCAAGCGCCTCAAATCCTATAGCTTCAGCGGCGGCAAATTGATCCTGAGATGGTGAACGGGATGAACGATGTGATGGAAGGCGGATGCACCTGCCGGGCCGTGCGCTATCGCATGACGGCGCCCTCCATGATGACTCATTGCTGCCATTGCCGCTGGTGCCAGCGCGAGACCGGCAGCGCCTTTGTCATCAATGCGATCGTGGAGACCGGCGCCCTGGACGTGACCGGCGAAACGGAGATGGTGGACACGCCATCGCACAGCGGCAACGGCCAGAAGATCGTGCGCTGCCCCCAAATGCCGCGTGGCGCTGTGGAGCCACTATTCCCGGCGCGGCACCGCACTGGCCTTTGTGCGCGTGGGGACGCTGGATGACCCGGACGCCTTCCCGCCGGACGTGCATATCTTCACCAGCAGCAAGCAGCCCTGGGTGCGCCTGCCCGACGGCGTTCGCAGCTTTCCGGAATTCTACAATGTGCCGGAGGTGTGGCCGCCTGAAGCGCTGGCCCGCGCCGCGGCGGCGCGCGAAGTCTAGGCTCGCGGCCCGCTTAGCCCGCGGTGCCGCTGGTCGAGGAGGTCGAGCCGTTGCCCTGGGTCGTGGAGGCGATCAGCGCGATGGCGCCCGCCGCCACCAGGATGCCGGCAACCAGCAGCACGCCGCCGGTTTCGATCTGCGCTTCTTTGGTGCCGGCCGGCTTGCCCGGTGCCAACACGCCATCGGCGGCAAAGGCACCGGATATCGTCATCGTCATCGCCACAAGGGCCGCACCGATCGCGCGCATCTGATTCTCCGAATTTGTGGCGCAGATTTTTGTACGGCGATTCTTAAGAAAGTCCTAGGCAAGACGGCCTTTGCGGCGGAAAAGTGCTGGAAAATAAGGCTTTTTGCCGTTTGTCCTTGTACGGAAAGGCTCCTTGATCTTGTGACCGGCGTTCAGATTCGCGTGCTTGCGCATCCAGGCGCCATTTGCGGGCGCGCGCTTTACGCCCGCAGCCGGTTGGCGGCCCGAGGCACGGCAACCAAGGCGATCTCGCGGAACAGCGTGTCCTGGTCCGGCGCGAAGCCGCGCTTGGGCAGCCGCATATAGAGCCGGTTGAATTTCATCAGATAGGCGGCGTGGCTTTCGGTCAGCGGATTGGCGTCGGCCCAGCGGGCGCCATAGCTAAACCCATCCTTCTGCATGGTGATGCCGTCCGGGGTGATGACGGCCCGTATCTGGCGCGGCCTGGGCAGGCGCTGCCACGCCAGCAGGGCCAGAAGCAATGCCGTGGCATAAATGACCGCCATCCCCACCAGCACCAGCACCAGGTAGCGCCCCGCATTTTGTTCGAGGTCGGCGAGAGAATCCGACAAGGGCGCGCCATTCATCAGGGTGGTGACGGCGACCGCGCCCAAAAGACAGCCCGCCAGCAACAGGCTGCGGCGCAGAAGATGGTTTCGCAGCATGAAAAGCTGCAGCGCCATCGTGTCACGCAGCCGATGGTCGGTGCAAAAGTCGATTCTGTTCATGGTCCCTGCCCGCCCCATACAAACATATCGGCGGCCGCAAGGCGATCAGGCGGCCAGCCTGGCCAGCTGCTCCAGCAGCGCCCTGGCGCCCTTGAGCCGGTCATCGGGCGTGGGCCAGTCGCGGGTGACCACGATTTTCTGGTCGGGCCGCACTTTCATGGTGCCGGCATGCTGGCTGATGAACTGAATCAGCTTCACCGGATTGGCGAAGGCATTGTTGCGGAAGGCGATGGTGCCGCCCTTGGGGCCGGCATCGATCTTCTCCACCCCGGCCTGCTTGGCCAGCTGCTTGATGGTGACGATCTCGAACAGATGCCGGACTTCGTCGGGCAAGGGCCCGAAGCGGTCGATCAGTTCGGCGGCGAAACGGTCGATATCCTCCCGCGTCTCGATCCCCGCCAGCCGGCGATAGAGCGACATGCGGACATTGAGGTCGGCGACATAACCCTCCGGGATCAGCACCGAGGCGCCCAGGTTGATGGTGGGCGACCACTGGTCGGCAACATCGGCCTCGCCACCCTCCTTCAGGCCCGACACCGCCTCTTCCAGCATCTCCTGATAGAGTTCGATGCCCACCTCGCGGACATGGCCGGACTGTTCCTCGCCCAACAGATTGCCGGCGCCGCGGATGTCCATGTCGTGGCTGGCGATCGAGAAGCCCGCGCCCAGCTGGTCCAGCGACTGCAGCACTTCCAGCCGCCGCGTCGCGGTCTCGGTCAGCTTCTTCTCGGCGGGCGTGGTCAGATAGGCGTAAGCGCGCTGCTTGGAACGGCCGATGCGGCCGCGCAGCTGATAAAGCTGGGAGAGGCCGAACATGTCGGCGCGCTGCACGATCAGCGTGTTGGCGGTGGGGATATCGAGGCCGGATTCCACGATATTGGTGGAGACCAGCACGTCGACCTTGCGCTCATAAAAGGCGGTCATCACCTCTTCCAGCAGCTTGGGCGACATCTGGCCATGGGCCACCGCCGGCTTGACTTCCGGCACCACGCTTTTGAGGAATTCCTCCGCCTCGCGCAGCTCCGAGATGCGGGGCGCGACAAAGAAGCTCTGGCCGCCGCGATAATGCTCGCGCAGCAGCGCCTCGCGCACCACCAGCGGATCGAAAGGCGTCACAAAGGTGCGCACCGCCAGCCGGTCGATCGGCGGGGTGGTGATGAGCGACAGGTCGCGCACGCCGGACAGCGCCAACTGCAGTGTGCGCGGGATGGGCGTGGCGGTCAGGGTCAGGACATGGACATCGGCCTTGAGGTTCTTGAGCCGCTCTTTGTGGATGACGCCGAAATGCTGCTCCTCGTCCACGATGACCAGTCCCAGCCGCTTGAAGGTGATGCTTTCGGCCAAGAGCGCATGGGTGCCCACCACAATGTCCACCGTGCCTTCGGCCAGCGCCGCCCTGGTTTCCTTGGCATCCTTGACGTCCACAAAGCGGGAAAGCTGGCTCACCTTGAGCGGGAAACCGGCAAAGCGTTCGGCAAAGCCGCGATAATGCTGACGCGCCAGCAAGGTCGTGGGCACCACCACCGCCACCTGCTCGCCCGCCATGGCGGCGACAAAGGCGGCGCGCATGGCGACTTCGGTCTTGCCGAAACCGACATCGCCGCACACTAGCCGGTCCATCGGCCGGCCCGCGCCAAGGTCGCCGATCACGTCGCCGATCGCCTTCTCCTGGTCTTCGGTCTCTTGATAGGGGAAGCGGGCGGAAAATTCGTCGTAAAGGCCGCTGGGTGGTTCGACCGGCGGCAGCGATTTGAGCTGGCGGGCGGCGGCGATCTTGATCAGCTCGGCGGCGATGGCGCGCACCCGCTCCTTCATTCGCGCTTTGCGCAGCTGCCAGCCCGCGCCGCCCAGCCGGTCAAGCTGGGCCCCCTCGTCCGAGCCATAGCGGGTCAGCAGCTCGATATTCTCCACCGGCAGGAACAGCTTGCCGCCGTCATATTGCAGCTCCAGACAATCATGCGGCGCGCCCAGCGCGTCGATTGCCTTCAATCCGATGTAACGGCCCACGCCATGCTCGATATGGGTGACCAGATCGCCCGGCGTCAGTGACGAGGCCTCGGCGATGAAGTTCTGCGCCCGGCGCTGGCGGCTCTGGGCGCGTACCATGCGGTCGCCCAGCACATCCTGTTCCGACAGGATGGCGAAGTCAGGCGCCTCGAAACCGCGCTCGATGCCCAGACAGGCAATCCCGAAAGCGGATTTGTCCAGCTTCAGAGCTTCCGGCCAGTCCGCCACCTTGCGGATGGGTGAAACGCCATGGTCGGACATCACCCCGCCCATGCGCTCGACCGAGCCTTCGGTCCAGCTTGCCACCAGCACCCGCTTGCCGCCGGCCTGCAGTGCCTTCAGGTGATCGGCTGCGGCCTGGAAGACGTTGAGATTGCCGCCTTGGCGCTCGGGGGCGAAATCGCGGCCCTGGCGGCCGCCGGCATCGACACTGTTCGTGCTTTCCGGCGCCTGGAACGGCGACAGATCGCGCACGATGTTCCTGGCCAGCGCCGCCTTCCAGTCGGCATCGGTCAGATACAAGCTTTCCGGTTTCAGTGGCTTGTAGGGCGGACCCTTGATGGCATTCTTCCCGTCCTTCTGGTGCCGGAATTGTTCGCGGGTGTCGTAATAATCGGCGATCAGTTCCAGCCGGGCCGCCTTGGCTTCTTCCGCCTGATGGCCCAGCAGCACCAAAGCGCGGGGCAGATAGTCGAACAGCGTGTCCAGCCGTTCATAGAACAGCGGCAGCCAGTGCTCAGCGCCTTGCGTCTTGCGCCCGGCGCTGACGCTTTCATAGAGCGGGTCATCGCCCGCCGCGCCAAAGGAGGCGACATAACCGGCGCGGAAGCGGCTGATGGCGTCCGCATTCAGCGGCGCCTCGCTGGCGGGCAGCAGCGTAATCTCCGGCACCGCCGTCTTGTCGGAAAGCTGGGTTTCGGCATCGAAGCGGCGAATGGCGTCCAGGGTCGAGCCGAAAAAGTCCAGCCTCAGCGGCTGTTCTTCTCCCGGCGGCCACAGATCGACAATGCCGCCGCGCAGCGCGAAATCGCCGGGCTCGCGCACTGTGCCGGCGCGGACGTAACCGTTGCCAGACAGGAAGCCGACCAGCGCCTCGCGGTCCACCTCCGCGCCATTCTTTGCCGCGAAACTGGCGCGCGCGATCACATCTTTCGGCGGCACGCGCTGCAACAGGGCATTGATGGTGGTGACAATCACTTTTGGATTGGAAGAATTGGGCGGTTTGGCTGCATCCCGTGCCAGCGCCGCCAGGGTCGCCAGCCTGCGGCTTTCAATATCGGGCTTGGGCGAGACACGGTCGTAAGGCAGGCAGTCCCAGGCGGGGAACGGCAGCACCGCAAGCTGGGGCGCGAAGAAACCGATCGCCTGGGCCGCCGCGTCGGCCTCGCCATCGTCCGTCGCCACGAACAGCACTGGGGCGCCGCGCCTCAGCGCCGCTTGCGCCGCCACATAGGCGTCACAGCCCTGCGGCGCGCCTGTGATGGTCAGCCGGCCCTGTTGTTTGGCAATGTAATCGAGACGGTCCACTCAGCTATTCCAGCGCGGCGCCTGCTGCTGGCACACCGCTTTCAGTCCGGCGAACACCGGGTTGTCATATTCGGCAGGCACCGGCGCGGCACCACGCAACCAGGCATAGACATCCTGGTCGGGCGCTTCCAAAAGCGCCTGGAACTGGTCGAGGCCCGCCTCGTCCAGCCGCGCCAGCCGCGCCTCGGCATAGGCGCCAAAGATCAGGTCGACCTCCTTGAAGCCACGTCTTTGCGCCCGAAACAAAAGCCGTTTGCGGCGGTTCTCCGAAGAGCCACCCTGTTCCGCGTCCGTCATGGGGCCGATATAGCGAGGCGGCGCGTTGAGAACAACGGGGATACACCGGCTTTCTTCGCCCGCTGCGCAAGGCGGGGGAAGATGTCTGCTAGCGGGCCTGCCCGCGTAGCAGACAGATGGGGGAACTTAAAATAGCATCGCGCAGCGATGCGCCCCGCGATTCTTTTCCCGCTTTTTGCCGAAATCCGCACCCTGTCCGGGGTGGGACCGAAGCTGGAAAAGCTGATCGCCAAGGTGGCCGGTCCCCGGCTGGTGGACCTGGCCTTCGACTTGCCGGTGGGCGTGGTGGACCGCAGCTATCGCCCCAGGCTGGCCGAGGCGCAAGCAGGCCGCATCGCCACGGTGGAGGTCAATGTGCTGGAGCATCGCCCCAACCGGGTGAAGGCCCAGCCTTATCGCGTGATGGTGTCCGACGACACCTCCTTGATGGAACTGGTGTTCTTCCGCGCCCATGCCGATTACCTGGCTGGCATTCTGCCGGTGGGCGCGCGCCGCGTGCTTTCGGGCCGCATCGAGCGGTTCAAGGACCGGCTGCAGATGGCCCATCCCGACTATGTGGTGGCGCCGGAAGAGATTGCGAGTTTCCCGCTGCATGAGCCGGTCTATGGCCTGACGGACGGCCTGACCGCGCGGCCGATGGCCAAGGCCGTGCGGGGCGCGGTGGAGAAAATGCCCGCCTTGCCGGAATGGCAGGATCCGGCTTTTGTGAAACAGCGCCAATGGGACAGTTTCAAACCCGCGCTGGAGACGGCGCACAATCCGGTGCATGACAGCGATCTGGAGCCGACCACACCGGCGCGACAGCGGCTGGCCTATGACGAACTTCTGGCCAACCAGCTGGCTTTGCTTCTGATCCGCGCCAGTCTGCGTGGGCCCAAAGGCCGTTCAATCGCCAGCACCGGCGCGCTGAAGGCCAAGGCGATCGCCGCCCTGCCCTTCGCCCTCACCGATCCGCAATTGCAGGTCCTGGCCGAGATCGAACAGGACATGGTGTCCGACAAGCGCATGTTGCGGCTGCTGCAGGGCGATGTCGGCTCCGGCAAGACCATTGTGGCGCTGCTCGCCATGCTGGGCGCGGTGGAAGCGGGACTTCAGGCCGCCCTGATGGCGCCCACCGAACTTCTGGTGCGTCAGCACCTGGCCTCGCTGGAGCCCTATGCCAAGGCGGCCGGCGTGCGACTGGCCTGTCTCACGGGACGGGAAAAAGGCGCAGGCCGCGCCGAGACCCTGGCGAAACTGGCCGCCGGCGAGATCGACATCCTGATTGGCACCCATGCCTTGTTCTCGGACGATGTCGCCTTCAGGGACCTGGGGCTGGCGGTGGTGGACGAGCAGCATCGCTTCGGCGTGCATCAGCGCATGCAGCTGCAAAGCAAAGGCCAAAGAAATTCACAAAGTTCGGCCGATGTGCTGGTGATGACCGCGACGCCCATTCCTCGGACCCTGGCGCTGACGGCTTATGGCGACATGGATGTCTCCCGCATCACCGGCCGCCCGCCAGGGCGCAAACCGGTGGAGACGCGGGTGATGAGCGCCGACCGGCTGGATGAGCTGATCAGCCATCTGCGCACCGCGCTCGACCGCGGCCAGCGCGCCTATTGGGTGTGTCCGCTGGTGGAGGAATCCGAAAAGATCGACCTGGCGGCGGCGGAAGACCGCGCCGTGATGTTGCGCCAGGCCTTGGGCCTGAACGTCGGCCTCATGCATGGCAAGATGAAAGCCGCGGACCGCGATGCCGCCATGGCCGCGTTCAAGGCCGGCGAAACCCGGCTGCTGGTCGCCACCACCGTGATCGAGGTGGGGGTGGACGTGCCGGAAGCCACCATCATGGTGGTGGAACATGCCGAGCGTTTCGGCCTGGCCCAGCTGCATCAGCTGCGTGGCCGGGTGGGGCGGGGTGCGGCCAAGTCCTCCTGCATTCTGGTGTGGCATGAGCCGCTGGGTGAAACCGCCAAGGCGCGGCTCAAGACCATGCGCGACACCGATGACGGCTTTGTCATCGCCGAGGAAGATTTGCGCCTGCGCGGACCCGGCGAGATGCTGGGCAAGCGCCAGAGCGGGCTGGAGGAATTCCGCATGGCCGATCCGTCCGCCCATGCCGACCTGCTGGCGGTGGCGCATGATGATGCGCGGCTGGTGCTGGCGCGCGATCCCGATCTCAAATCACCCCGGGGGGACGCTTTGCGGGTTCTGCTCTATCTGTTTGGGCGTGATGAAGCCGTGCGCTATCTGCGCGCGGGATAAAAAGAAGCCCGCGGGATGCGGGCTTCTTTCTCAACTGTTACTGATTTTCGATGTTGGTGCGGGCCTCAGCCGCGCGATCCAGGGCCGCATTGCGGTCGGCGCGGGCCTGATCCGCCTGGCTCAGCGCGCTGTCAGCCTGGGCCTTCGACGTGTTGGCCTGGTTCTGCGCCACATCAGCCTGGGTCTGGGCCGCATTGGCGCGCGCCTGCAGCGTACTGGCGTCGGACTGGGCCGCGTTGGCCTGGGCCTGCGAACTGGCGGCATCGGCTGCCGCACTACCCGCCTGGGCCTGAGCGTCTTCCTTCTGGACCTGGGCGCGTTCCGCGTCGGCTTTGGCCTGATGATAGTCGGCGCGCGATTGTTCGTCCTGAATGGATTGTGCCATGACCGGCGTGGCGGTCAGGGCCGCGATAGCTGCAAGAGTAATGAATTTCACGTTGCTCTCCCTTGTGTATGAGGCTTGGGATTAAACAACGCAGCCCAATGGAGGTTGCCGCGGTTCCAATGGGAACCGGTGACGTTATGCGGGCGAAATTGTGGCGCTACCTTGCCTTGCCGCCAAGGCGATAGGCCAGCATCCCGATCCATTCATGCACCGCATAATCGGTCAGGCTGAGATTGCCGCTGACATCGAACAGGTCGATACCCGCGCTGCTGGGCGTCGTAATATAGTCGCTGGGCCAGGCGATCATCGGCCAGCCCAGCTTGCGCGCCACGGCCATCGCGCGGGGCATATGGATGGCCGCCGTGTCCAGCAGCCAGACTTGGCCGGGTTTCGGTTTCATCAGCTCTTGCGAGAACAGGATGTTCTCATAGGTGTTGCGTGCGCGGGGTTCGAGCGTGAACCGGCCGGGCGCAAGCCCCAATTCCGTGAAGATATAGCGCGCCGTCACGGTTTCCGCATTCTGCGGATTGGCCAGATCACCAGAGCCTCCGGTAAACACCACCTTCGCGTCCGGATAGTGGCGCGCAAGCGCGAGGGCCGCGACCAGCCGGTTGACGCCTTCATTGGCCTGGGGTGCGTGACGCTTGCGCAGGATGTTGACGTCGAAGCCCGACCCCAGCACCAGCACCCCATCCACATGGGCCGGCCAGGGCGGAAGCGGATAGCGGTTCTCCAGCGCCCGGATCAGGGGACCATTGAGGAGCGATGTGCCCGCCAGCACCAGCAGCGCCGTGGCCAGGAGCGCGAAAATGCCGGCCGCGCGCACCCGCCGCAGCAGAAGGCAAAGAGCCGTGGCCAGGACAAACAGGCCCAACCAGTGGCTGGGCGCGGCCAGAAGCCAGAATATCTTGGACAGAACGAAAAACATCGCGCCATACCGTCACAAAAAGCCGCTTCAGACAAGCATTGCCCGACCCGCGATTTCGCGGCAGAAACTTGACCCCATGGAACAGTTCGAGGCGGAAGCGGTCGTTGTCGGCGCGGGTGTGGTGGGGCTGGCGGTGGCACGCGCGCTGCAACTTGCCGGACACGACACTGTCGTCCTGGAAAAGAACAATCATATCGGCATGGAGACCAGCGCCCGCAACAGCGAGGTGATCCATGCCGGCATCTATTATCCGCAAGGCTCGCTGAAGGCGCGGCTTTGCGTCCGCGGCAAGGCGATGCTTTACGATTTCTGCGCCGCTCATGGCGTGCCGCACAGGCGCCTGGGCAAGCTGATCGTGGGCCATGCCGGACAGGAGACCCTGATCGCCGCCATCGCCAAGGCCGCAACCGGCAATGGCGTGGATGACCTGCGGCCGCTGGGCGCGCGCGAGATTGCGTCGCTGGAGCCGGACGTGACGGCGACGCAAGGCCTGTTCTCACCTTCCACCGGCATCATCGACAGCCATCAATATATGCTGGCGCTGCTGGGCGATCTGACATTGGTCAAGGGCAGCGAGGTCATCGCCATCCGCCGCAACGGCGAGGACTGGTCGCTTCAGGTCAGGAATGATGGCGAGGACATGGTCCTGAATACCCGCCTGCTGGTCAATGCCGCGGGGATTTGGGCGGAGCGCGTGGCGCGGCGCATTGAGGGCCTGAACAACATTGCCGTGCTGCATCTTGCCAAGGGCAATTATGCCGGCCTGTCGGTCAAAAGCCCTTTCACCCACCTCGTCTATCCGGTACCGGAGCCCGGCGGCCTGGGCGTGCATGTCACGCTCGACATGGGCGGGCGCGCCCGCTTCGGTCCCAATGTCGAATGGCTGGCGTCCGGCGATCCGGCGCAGATCGATTATACCGTGTCATCCGGCATCGCCGCCCAGTTCGCGCCGGTGATCGCGCACTACTGGCCGGGCATCCGGGAAGAGATGCTGACGCCGGATTATTCCGGGGTGCGGCCCAAACTGTCGGGGCCGGGCGAGGCGAATGCCGATTTCCGGATTGACGGTCCGGCCGCACATGGCCTTCCCGGTCTGGTCAACCTGTTCGGAATCGAATCGCCGGGGCTCACCGCCTCCCTCGCCATCGCCGAGCATGTGGCCGCGCTATTGGCCTAGTATCGTGGTTTCGAAGTTCGCCATGTCATGGATATCGGGCTCCAAGCGAACTTCGAAACCAAAACGACATTAGGAATCAATAAATTGCTGATGTCCCTCGATTCCGAAATTCGCCTGGAGATCGATATAAAAATCACGCGAATTTCGGAATCGGGACGCTGGCTCTACCAGAGCGATGGCGTGAGAATTCGCTCGTCTTTCAGGGCGCAAGCCGTCCAGTCCAGTTCCGGCACGGGCGACAGGACAGATGCGACGATTTCCTGAAGCTGCTGCAGGCCGGTCATGCCGACCACCGCGACATCGATTTCCGGCCGCGAAAGCACAAAGCCCAGCGCGGCTGCTAGCGGCGTGGCGCCCGCGCCTGCAATCTCGGCTCTGACTTTCTCCAGCATCGGACCAGCAGAGCCCAGTTTTTCCGGCGGCTTGGGCATGAACAACAACCCCTGCAGGAACAGGGAACGGGCATGGATTTCGACACCCAATTGCTTGAGCCGCGCCAGCGAGCCGTCCTGCAGCAGGCGCTGGTCCAGGAGACTGAACGGCAACTGCATGGCGTCGGGACGAAAGCGTTCCGCCAGCGCCGCTGGATTGTCCGCGACATAAGCGGAGATGCCGATGCCGCCGATGATCCCTTCCGCCTTCAATGCCTGCAGCGCCCGCCACAGCGTGGCGCCGCTGGGGCCAAGCAGGTCTTTCACGGAATGCACCAGAAGCAGGTCCACCGCACCCAGGGCGCGAACGGATTCATGCACCCGCGCAATCACGGCATGCACGCCATGCTGCACGCCAAGCGTCTTGCTGACGATGCGGAATGATGACAGGTCATTGCCGCCCAGCACGGCTTCCGCCTCGCCATAATTGGCGGCGGTGTCCAGAAGGCCGATACCGGTGCGGGCCGCCAGCTCCAGGATGAGTTTCACATCCGCGCGCGGCACCTGGCCATGCTTGTTGGAGACGCCATAAGCCTGGCCGAACTGAACCGTGCCGACCCCCAGCCGGCCAACCGCGCCAGGCGCCTGTACAGGAACATGCGTTGTTCTCAGCAAGGACATCAGGCGGGCGCCCAGCTTTCGCGCACATGCTTGAAAGGCCGCAAGCCATCCGACGGATCGGCGCGCCATTCCCGGTCCGCCAGTTCGGCCGGCGCCGGTTCCTTGAAGCCATTGCCATCGGCGGTGAAGGCCTGGCGGATGCGGGCGATGACGGGAGCTATCTCGCCGGGCAGCCAGCAATGGCCGGTGTGATATTCCTCGCCAGTGCCATCCAGGTCCAGATGCAGC
Organism: Rhizomicrobium sp.; assembly: GCA_036267165.1. GTDB lineage: Bacteria > Pseudomonadota > Alphaproteobacteria > Micropepsales > Micropepsaceae > Rhizomicrobium. Next base: position 16,587 of record DATAWO010000035.1, read on the forward strand.
TCGATCGCGGCGGCGTTCCAACGATGCACCGCCCGTTCGATCACCGCGGGCGAACGTGAATGATCCGACCAGCCCGTCCGGACGCCGGTCGCTTTGCGGATGGCTTCAATGGCCGACAGGTTGGATTGTTCCGGCGGCGACGGATAAGCGGATACGCAGTGCAGGACCGTGACATCGGTCGCGCCCGCCTGCTCCAGTGTGGCAACCGCAGCCTTTATCTCGGGCATGATCGCCATGCCGGTGGAGATGATCACCGGCTTGGCCGTGGCCGCGCAGGCCTTGAGCAGATCGTTCCACAGCAGTTCATAGGACGCGACCTTGTAGAAGGCGACATACGGTTCAAGCTGCTTGACCGCTTCCAGATAGAAAGGCGTGCAGGAAAATTCCACGCCTTTCTCGCGGCAGCGCCGGGCGATGGGTTCCAGATGCTCCAGCGGCAGTTCCCAGGCGCGGCGCTTTCTGTGTTGGGGGCTTTTGGCCAATATTTCCGGGGCGAAGAGTTCTGCCACGCGGAAGAGCTGGAATTTGACGGCGTCAAAGCCGCACGCCGCGGCGGCATCCACGAAGGCCAGCGAGCGGTCCAGATTCTGGGCGTGATTGCTGGAGACCTCGGCAATGAACTTCACCATTTACGCCTCCATCCGGAATTCGACTTGCGCCACAGCCGCTTCGGCCGCGGCCACGGCTTCTTCGCGCGTCGGCGCGCAGGCGATCACATAGCCGACACGTGAGGGATGGTTCTCGGCCGCGGCAATGGTCTGGCCCGGTCCCGCCCACACATCGACCTTGCGGATGTGCGGCGCGGCTTCGGCCGCCGCGATGCCCTCGACCTGGCTGATCGTGCCGGCCGCGGGAAAGAAATAGCGCTGGGACGTCGCCAGATCGCGGGTGGGAACAAAGCGCGCCGCAGCGATCCGGTTGCCGACCGCCATGTCCACCAGGATGTCCACAATATCCACGCCGGTGGACCATGGCACCTTGTCGTAGCAGAAATTGCCGCCCGAAAGCCTGGCCGCGATCTCGACCACATAGGGCTTGCCGTCATCGCCGAAGATCATGTCGCCCTTGGCCGGGCCCCAGTCGATCCCCAGCGCGCGCGCTGCCTTCTCGAATTCCGCTTCCACCTTCTTCTTGTCGGCCTGGTTCAGCACGGTGGGGATGTCGCCGCCATCTTCGACCATGAATGGCACGGAATCATCCAGCCTGGTATAATTTCGGTCGGCGAAACCGGTGCAGTGAAACGCGCCGTCATGGAACAGGCCTTCGGTGCTGATCTGCAGGCCACAGATGAATTTCTCGGCGATCACTTCGCCCGAATAGGCA
>DATAWO010000036.1:0-21610 GCA_036267165.1 Rhizomicrobium sp.
GTCACGCAGGCGTCATTGGCGGCGATCACCCGCCGCATCCCGGCGCGGATCACGAAATCAGGCAGGGGCGCGCGTTCGGCGAGATTGGCGGCGGTGGTGGCGAATGACATTTTTCGAAAAGCCCTTTTGCCCCATTACGCAAACAGGCGGGGTGCGGATCAAGTGCTAGACCCCGTAATCGGCCATCTTCTTTTCGATATCGGAATAGGAGGGGTGTTGGACGGTCAGCGCGGGGATCTGGGCGCAGAAACGGTCATTTTCCTGCAGGTGTTTCCACAGTATGTCGCAGCGGAACAGGCTGTTCGCCATCTCTCGCGCGGGTGAGGGGATGTTCTTGACCCGGTCCTGCATCTCGGCGGAACGGAAGAAGACCTCCATCAATCTGGAAGCATAGAGCAGGCCCACCAGATAGGCCGACGCGGTCTGGGCGTTGACGACGCGATAGACATCCTTGAGCGGGGTGTGCGCGATGGGAATGGCGGCATTGTGGGCGAGCAGGAAGACGTCCCAGAATCCGGCATGGCCGATGGCCCCTCCAGGCCGGCAAGAAAATCGGCGCCGGCGCGAATGGTGAAATCATCTTCCAGCACCAGCAGGAACGGCTTTTCCTCGGCGAACAGGAAGTCGGCGATGGCCTTGCCATGGCTCAGCTGCGGGCGCCCGAATCCGGCAGGTGCCGGGCGGTGAAGAAGGCATAATCGCCTTCGCCCCAGCCGAGCGCGGCCATTTCCTTGCGGCACTCCTCCTTGCGGTCCGCTCGGTGTGCCAGGTTGATGATTTTGACGCTGACTTGGTCTTTCATCTGTGTCTTTCATCTGTCGAATTCCGGGCTGGTGCCCTTGCCCGATGGACCACGGGCCTTAAACTCCGCCCCTTGGGGAGTTCACTCAACCGCGGGGCAACATGCGGACATTATCCTTTCTTCTCCTGGTTATCACCGGTCTGGCGCTGGCCGTGCCGGGCGCTTATTTGGCGATGCTGGGGGGCTCGCTTTACTATGTCATTGCGGGCGTCCTGATCCTGATTGCGGCCTTTCTGGTGCTGCGCGGCTCCTCCGCCGGTATCGGGCTGTTCTGGCTGGTGCTGTTTGGCACCCTGCTCTGGTCGGTCTGGGAAGTGGGACTGGACGGCTGGGCCCTGATGCCCCGGCTGGTGTTTCTGTCCGCGGGCGCGCTCTGGCTTTTGTGGCTGGCGCCGTCACGCCTTTCCGTCGCGCCACGCCTGATCGGTACGGTGGTTTTGCTGGCCGGGATGGCGGGGCTGCTGGGCTATTCCTTTTTCACCGTGGCCGCGCCCGCCGACATGACGGCCGCGACAATGCCGCCCGTCGTCCGTCCCGGCAATGCCGGCGAATGGACCCATTACGGCAATTCGCTGCATGCCACGCGCTATTCCGACCTGGCCCAGATCACGCCGGCCAATGCCGCCAATCTGGAACAGGCCTGGGTCTATCACGCCGGCATGCTGTCGCCTGACGCGCATTCCGCCCATCTCTACGAAACCACGCCGTTGATGGTGGATGGGCTGCTCTATGGCTGTACCGGCCACAGCGCGGTGTTTGCGCTGGATCCGGTGACCGGCAAACAGGTCTGGCGGCATGAGACCAAGATCGACGTCGCCGCCGGCGGCCGCGGCCTGTGCCGTGGCGTGACCTTCTTCCGCGCACCGGCGGGCATCAGCGAATGTCCAACCCGCATTCTGGTCGGCACGGTGGACAATCACCTGATCGCGCTGGACGCCAAAACCGGCGAGGCCTGCCGCGGCTTCGGCAAGAACGGATCGGTGGACCTGTCGGAAGGCGAGGGATTGGACAAATTCCCCCGCGGCTGGATCAATCCCACCTCGCCGCCCACCATCGTGCATGGCACCGCGGTGATCGGCTCTTACATCATCGACGACCAGTCCACCTTCGTGCCGCCTGGCGTGGTGCGGGGCTATGATCCGGTCACCGGCGCGCTGAAATGGGTGTTCGATCCGGGCCGCCCCAATGACCATGCGCCGCTGAAGCCCGGCCAGGTCTATACGCCCTCCACGCCCAATGCCTGGCCCGCCTATAGCGGCGATGAAGAGCTGGGCCTGGTCTATCTGCCGACCGGCATGGGCAGCCCGGACTTCTATGGCGTCAACCGCACGCCCGAGACTGACCGCTTCTCCAGCGCCGTGGTGGCGCTGGACGCCGACACCGGCGAAGTGCGCTGGGTCTATCAGATGATCCATCACGACCTGTGGGACTATGACAATGCCGCCCAGCCGGTGCTGACGGACTTCCCCACGGCGGACGGCCCGGTGCCGGCGCTGATCGAAGCCACCAAGACCGGCCAGGTGTTTGTGCTGGATCGCCGCACCGGAAAGCCGCTGACCCAGGTGGAGGAGCGGCCGGTGCCAGCCTCCACCATTCCGGGCGAGCGCTGGTCGCGCACAGAACCTTTCTCGACCGGCATGCCGAACTTCGCCGGGCCCAATCTGACGGAAGCCGACATGTGGGGCATCACGCCCTTCGACCAGCTTTATTGCCGGATCCAGTTCCGCCAGGCTGACTATCGCGGCTATTACACCCCGCCGCGGCTGGGCCCTTCCATCCGCTCGCCGGGCGAGCTTGGCGGCATCGACTGGGGCAGTGTTTCGGTGGATGAAGGACGCGGCATCCTGGTGGTCAATTCCAACCTGATGGCCGACCATGACCGTTTCATCCCGCGTGCTCAGGCTGACGCGGAAGGCCTCTATATCAACGGCGATCCGCGCCGCAGGAAGACCGCGCCGGGCGCCGCCATGGCGGGCACGCCCTATGGCGTGCACTGGACCGGCTTTCTCAGCCCGCTGGGCATTCCCTGCCAGCGTCCGCCTTACGGTTTCCTCACCGCGGTGGACCTGAAGACCCAGAAGGTTCTGTGGCAGCGGGTGTTCGGCGATGCCTCCAACAGCGGACCGTTTGGCGTTGCGCTGGGTCTGCCGCTGCCTTTGGGCGCGCCCAATATCGGCGGCTCGATGGTCACCCGTGGCGGGGTGATCTTCATCGGCGCTTCCCAGGACAAGCATTTCCGCGCGGTGGATGAAGCGACCGGCAAGGTGCTGTGGCAGGTGACCCTGCCGGCCGGTGGCCATGCCACGCCCATGACCTATCTGGGCCGCGACGGAAAACAATATGTGCTGATCGCGGCCGGCGGCCAGCCCGCTTTCGGCACCGGTGAGGGCGACAGTTTCATCGCTTACCGGCTGAAACCGTGACGCGCCTGTCATGTTGAAGTCCGCTAGGATCGCGACGGCAAGATCAGCGTCGAGGAGATGCAGAAGCTGGACCGGACATTGAACAATGTCGTGCTGGAGATCGAGATGGTGCTCAAGGTGAAGAAGCCGGCACGATCCGCATGAACCCGCAAGCCTTGATGGCCCAGGCGCTTGACCGTCACGGGCGAGGGGATCCGGCCGGCGCCGAACAGCTGTACCGGCAGGTGTTGCAGTTGGCGCCGGGCCATCGCGATGCCTTGCACATGCTGGCGGTGGCTGTCGCCCAGCAGGGCCGCCGCGAAGAAGCCTGCGCGATGTTCCAAGAGGTCGTGGCGGACAATCCGCGCGACCCGCTGGCGCTGACCAACCATGCCAATGTCTTGGGCGAAATGGGCCGGCCCGATGCCGCGCTGGAGATGCTGGACCGGGCGCTGACGCTCGATCCGGGCAATCCCGAGCGCTGGAACAGCCGCGGCCTGATCCTGCAATCGCTGGCGCGCTTCGACGAGGCCCTGCAAAGCGTGAACCGGGCGCTGGTGCTCAGGCCAGGCCATCCCGCAGCCCTGCGCAGCCGGGCCGATCTTCTGCAGAGCCTGGGGCACTACACCGAGGCGCTTGCGGCCTATGACCAGCTGCTCGACGCCGCGCCCATGGATGCCGGGCTGTGGAGCAACCGCGGCCTCAGCCTGCGCAATCTGGGCAAGCTGGAAGCCTCTTCGCGCTCTTTCGAGCGGGCTGTGGCGCTTGATCCGCGGATGAAGGCGGCGCGCTTCCATATCGGGCTCAATCATCTTCTGGCGGGTGATCTGGCGCGCGGATTGCCGCTCTACGAACTGCGCAAGGAACCGCCGGATCCGGTGGAGGCCCGGGTCTATCCCCAGCCGCTCTGGACCGGCAAGGAGGATCTCGCCGGCAAGCACCTGTTTTCCTATATTGAGCAGGGGCTGGGCGACACCATCCAGTTTTTCCGTTTTGTCCGCCTGGCGCAGCAACGCGGCGCCACCGTCACCCTGTCGGTCTATGGGCCCATGATGCGGCTGCTGAGGAGCGCCGATCCGCCTTGCGCACTGATCGGCTGGGGCGAAACACCAGACCGGTTCGACTATCACATTCCGCTGATGAGCCTGCCGCTGGCGCTGGGCACCACGCTCGACACCATCCCCGCGCCACGCCGCTATCTGGCGGCGGAGCCGGAGCGCGTGGCGCTATGGGCCAAGCGCATCGGGCGAGAGGGTTTTCGCATCGGCGTCGCCTGGCGCGGCAACCAGGCCATATTCGGCGCGGAGGGCAAGGAATTTCCGCTTGAGGCCCTGATCCCGTTCGGCCGCATTCCTGGCGTGCGCTTGTTCGGCCTGCAGAAGGACGTCGGCGCCATTCCCGAGGCGCTCAAGCTGGAGCGGTTCGCTGACTTCGACCAGGGCGGGGACGCCTTTGTCGACAGCGCCGCGATCATGGAAAATCTGGACCTGGTGATCAGCGCCGACAGCGCCCCGGCGCATCTGGCCGGCGCGCTGGGCGTCGCCACCTGGGTCGCGCTCAAGCACGTCCCGGACTGGCGCTGGCTGCTCGGGCGCAGCGACAGCCCCTGGTATCCCGCCATGCGCCTGTTCCGCCAGAAAGAACCGGGAGACTGGACCAGCGTTTTCCGCGAGATGGAGCAGGCCCTGGTTGCGGGGCTTCAGGCCGGGCCGGACAAAAGCTGATTTCGTCTATTTGGAGGTCATCCGCCAGACGCCGTCCCAGTCGGCGGGCGGCGTGGCCTTCATCAGCTCGCAACGCCCCACATAGACCATCGACAGCTTGTCGTGTTCATTGGCCTTCAGGCATTCCTGGAAGGCGCGGATGGCATTGTCCCAGTTGCCGGCGCGGTAATGCTTGCGGCCTTCCCGGAAGTGATTCACCACATCCATCAGATTGGGGAAGGTCTCGTCACTGTGATAGTCGAGCACCTCATAGACGCCCACCGGCCGGGTCTTGCCCTTGACCACGACATCGTCGATGTCGCGGATACGGTAGGTGCCTTTCAGCTTCCTGAATGTGTTCTCGCTGATCAGGATGCGGGCGCCATACTGCTTGCAGGCGCTTTCCAGCCGCGCCGCCAGGTTCACGCCATCGCCGATCAGGGTGTAGTTCATCCGCTTGGGCGAACCGATATTGCCCGACACCACTTCATCGGTGTTGATGCCGATGCCCATGTCGGCCGGCAGCTGGCCGCGCGCCTTGCGCTCGATGTTCCAGTTCCACAGCGTCCGGATCATGGCGATGGCGGCGCGGGTGGCGCGATCCTCGTCGTCGTCATGCGGGATGGGCAGGCCGAAGGCCGCCATGATGGCGTCGCCGATGAACTTGTCCAGCATGCCGTCGACCTTGCTGATCTCTTCCACCATCAGGGTGAAATAGTCGTTGAGGAAGCCGACCGTGCCCTGGGCGCCCAGGCTTTCGGTGATGGGCGTGAAGCCGCGTATGTCGGTGAACATGATGGTGGCGACGGCGCTCTTGCCGCCCAATATGTCGTCCTGCTTGCCCTGCTCCATCAGCTGGGCCGCGATGCCCGGATCCATGTAGCGCGACATGGTGGACTTCATGCGCTTCTCGCTGCTGATGTCTTCCAGCATCAGCATCGAGCCCAGCTTCTTGCCATCCGAGCTTATCAGGGGCTGGATGGTGAGGTTGACGGAGGTTTTCTGGCCGGCGAATTCCATCTCCGCGTCCACCATCTCGAAGATGCCGTCGCCGGTTTCCTGGATTTTTTCGGCGACCCAGCCATTGGGGCCGGTGAAGAATTCGGCAAAGGGCATGGAAAGAATGTCTTCTTGCTTCACCTGCATGATGCGATAGCCGGCCCTGTTGCAGGTCACGATCTGGCCGTCGGCATTGGTGGTGATGACTGCGTTCGACATGCTTTCCAGCATGCTCTCATTGTAGTTCTTCATGTTCTGGACGTCGTTGAACAGCGCCGCATTCTGCAGCGCGATCGAGACCTGCCCGGTGAAGGCCTTGAGCCGCGATTCATCCTCTTCGGTGAAGGGGCCGCCGCGCTTGTTCAGGACTTGGGTGACCCCGATCACCTTGCCCGCCTTGTTGACCACCGGCACGCAGAGGATCGAGCGGGTGAAATAGCCGTTTTTCTTGTCGAAGGCGGGATTGAAACGCAGGTCGGCATAGGCGTGGGGAATGTTGATGGTCTTGCCGGAGGTGAACACCGCGCCGGCAATGCCGATATGGTTGGGGAAGCGGATCTGCATGGCATCCAGCCCGCTGCCCACCTGTGACCACAGCTCGCCGGTCCTTTCGTCATTCAGGAACAGGGTGGATCGGTCGGCATTCAGCATCCTGACCGCTTCGCGCATCACTTTCTGCAAGAGGACGTGCAGGTCGATTTCCGAGGTGGTGTCGGCGACCACATCCAGGAATTCCAGCTCGGTCAGGCGCAGCTTGGTCATGCGCTCGATGAACTGGCTGCCGCGCAGCGCCATCGCGGCCTGGGTGGTCATGGCTTCCAGCAGCGCCAGGTCTTCGGGGGTAAAGCGGGCGCCGCCCTTCTTGTTCAGCGCCTGGGCCACGCCCATGACGTCGCCCTTTACCGTGCGCACGGGCGCGCAGAGGATGGAATGGGTTTCGAAACCGGTCTGCCGGTCGATGTCCGGGTTGAAGCGGGGATCGCGATAGGCGTCATCGATGATCACGCCCTGGCCGGTGGTGAAAACATGGCCCGCAATGCCCTTGCTGTTGAGCAGGCGGATCTCCCGGCTGCCTTCGCCTTGCGCGACGCGGGAATAAAGCTCGCCCGTCTGCTCGTCGTTCAGGAACAGGGTGGCGCGCTCGCAGTCGGTCTCGCGCGCGGTGATTTCCACCATCTTCATCAGCACGTCGTTGAGGTTGTCGGTGCCGGAAAGTTCGCGGGTGATGCTGAGCAGCATCTCCGCGCGCAGCAGTTTCTTGTCGGCGCTGTCGGAAGCCGGACGGCTGGAAGCCTCCTTCTTCCCGGGCGCGGGTTTCGCCTTGCGCCCGCCCCGTCCGGGACGGATATCAGCGTCCATGGGCACTCTCCAGTTCGGCGCGCAGGGTGCTGGCGGTATCCTGCAACTCCTTGATCTCACCGCGGGCCGAACGCTCGATCGCGCCCACCCGGTCGTCGCAGTCGCGCTTGAGGGCTTCCATCTGGTCGCGCAGGACCGCCGCGGTCCGCCTCAGATCGGCAATCTCGACGGTCGAATCCGCGATCGCCTTCTGCACGGCCTCGTGCTTGCTGGCCTGCAGCCCCTCAAGTTCGTCGCGCAGCGCGCGCACGGTGTCGTGCAACTGCCGTATTTCGCCTTGCGCACCAGCCGCCGCCTGCTGGACGGCCTGCTCCCTGTCGGCGCGCTGCTGTTCCAGTTCCTGGCGCAGGGCGCCGGCGGCGCCACGCAGATGGCGGACCTCCATTTCCGCTTCATGGAGCGCTGTCTTCAGAGAATCGCCACCTTCGGCCCGCACCGCCATCGCCCCGCCTGCAAAGCACATCGCCCGCGCGCGCGCTTTGCATATCCTTGCCCCTGGGACACGATTATCAACAAGGTGGCCAATCTGATCAATGGTTTATAGGCACGGCCCGCTATCTTATTCTGCCGGCAACCGTTTCGCATTGCCTGTCACGGCGCCACCGAAAAGCGGAACTCCGTGATCTCGTGGAATGTCTGGCCGGGAACGAGTTCGGTGGAGGGGAAATTCGGATGATGCGGCGAGTCCGGATAGTGCTGGGTCTGGAACGAGATCGCCCCATGCGGAACATAGCCCTTGGCGATGGCCACCTTGGGCCTGACCGAATTGCCGCTATAGACCTGCACGCCGGGCTGGGTGGTCCATACCTCCAGCCGGCGGCCGGACGCGGGATCTGTCAGCTGCACCGCCGGGCGCAAGCGTCCGGGTGTGCCATCGATCACGAAATTGTGATCCAGCCCCTTCTTGCCGGCGATCTGCGTATCGCTCGAGGCAAGGCGCGGGCCGAGCATGGTCGGGCGGGTGAAATCGAAATCTGTCGCCGCCACGTCGCGGATCTCCCCGGTCGGGATGCTTTTGCCGTCGATCGGGGTGAAGCGGTGGGCGAACAGCTTCAGCAGCTGATGATCGATCGGGCCTGATGCTTCGCCCGCCATGTTGAAATAGGAATGGTTGATCAGATTGATCACCGTCTTCTTGTCGGTGGTGGCGCTTTAATCGATGCGCAAGGTGTTGCCGCGGGTGAGCGTATAGGTGACCGTCACCTTCACCGTGTCGGGAAAACCCATGAATCCGTCAGGGTCGGTATGTGTCAGCACCAGGCTGGGCTCCGCGCCATCATGCGGCATAGCCCTGAAGACCTGGCGGAAATAGGCCATGGCGCCGCCCTGGTCGAGATCGCCATTCTTGTCGGGGTCCAGCGCATAGCTGCGGCCATCCAGCGTGATGGTGGCGCCGCGGATGCGGTTGGCGAAGCGCCCGATGATCGCGCCATAGTGGCCGTTGTTGCGGATATAGTCCGCGCTGGTGTAATCGGCGAGACTGTCAAAGCCCTGGGCGACATTGGCGGTCTTGCCGTCACGCCCCGGCACGTCGATGGAAACGATCACCCCGCCATAGTTGGTGATGCGCACGCGTATGCCCTCGGCATTGGTGAGTGTGTAGAGATTTGCCCCGCGCCCATCGTCCGCCGTCACGCCCCAGGCCTGGCTTGAAATCGCGGCTTGGGCGGGGGCACAGACGCCCAAACCAGCCGCCACGCCGGATGCCAGCAACATACTGCCTTTGAACATTCTATCAGGCCTCCCCTTGCCGTAACCTAGCAGAAAGTCTCAGTGACGGCGGTCCCGGCCCGCGCAAGCTATGCCATGCCGCGCTTCCACTCCACCGCGTCGCCCTCCCGCACAGCTTTATTATCGCGCAAAATCAGCGGCTTGTGCCTATCATAGGGATTGCGGGCGCGATATCGAAAGCGCGGGTTCACAAAAATGCACGCTGCGGGGCATATGGCATTGTTGCATTCTTTGAACAGATTGCGGCAGGGGTGCCGGAAGCGTGCCCATGCGCCCGGGGTCATTTCATACAAGAACATAAAGGGAGGGATAAGCCGTGATGTTCATCCAGATGCTTTTCAGTCCGCGCTTCATCACGCTGACGCTGTTCAGCCTGGCAAGCGCGCTTCTGCTGGCGGTGCTTGCCCTGCTTCCGCCTTCCCCCATCCTTGCCGGACTTTTTCTGGTGTGCCTGGCGTTCATGCTGCTGGGCCTTTTCGATCTTGTGCAAAGCAGGCACGCGATATTGCGCAACTATCCGATCGCCGCCCATCTGCGCTTCATACTGGAAGCGATACGCCCCGAGATGCGGCAGTATTTTTTCGAAGACGACAAATTCGGAACCCCGTTTTCCCGCGACAAGCGCGCCATCGTCTACCAGCGCGCCAAGCGGCAGCTCGACAAGCGGCCGTTCGGCACCAATTACGATGTCTATTCGGAAGGATTCGAATGGCTGAGCCATTCCATGGCGCCGACCGCGGTCAGTGATGCCGGCTTTCGGATTGATATCGGCAACGGGGCCAGGACCTATTCCGCGTCCCTGTTCAATATCTCCGCGATGAGTTTTGGCGCGCTCAGCCCCAACGCCATTCGCGCCCTGAACAAGGGGGCCAAGCTGGGCGGCTTTGCCCATGATACCGGGGAAGGCGGGTACAGCCCCTATCACAGGGAATTCGGTGGCGACATCATCTGGGAGCTGGGCTCGGGATATTTCGGCGCGCGCAACCCTGACGGGACTTTTTCGTCCGACCGATTCACCGAGGTCGCCGCGAGCGATCAGATCAAGATGATCGAGGTCAAGCTGAGCCAGGGGGCGAAGCCCGGTCACGGCGGCGTTCTGCCCGCCGCGAAGGTCAGCGCCGAAATCTCCCTGACGCGCGGCGTGCCGATGGGGCAGGACTGCATATCGCCCGCCCGGCATTCGGCTTTTTCCACGCCCAAGGAGCTCATGCACTTTATTGCCTCCCTGCGGCATCTGTCCGGGGGCAAGCCAACCGGCTTTAAACTGTGCGTCGGCCATGAGTGGGAGTTTCTGGCGATCTGCAAGGCGATGCTCGAAACCGGCATCTATCCCGATTTTATCGTGGTGGATGGCAAGGAAGGCGGGACCGGCGCGGCGCCGCTGGAATTCATCGATCATATCGGCAAGCCGCTGCGCGAGGGGCTCAGCTTCGTCCACAACGCGCTGGTTGGAATTGGCGCGCGGGACAGAATTCGCGTCGGCGCCAGCGGAAAAATCATCACGGCATTCGATATGGTCAGGGCGATGGCCCTGGGAGCGGACTGGTGCAACTCCGCCAGGGGCTTCATGTTCGCCCTGGGATGCATCCAATCGCAGTCGTGCCACACCGACCGCTGTCCGACCGGCGTGGCAACCCAGGATCGCTCCCGCCAGCGCGCGCTTGTGGTGCCGGACAAGGCGGCGCGGGTCGCCAATTTCCATCGCGAGACCCTGAAATCGCTTGCGGAATTGACCACCGCCGCGGGTTTGGATCATCCAACGCAGTTCAATGGTTCGCACATCTCCCGCCGCATATCGCCCCGGGAAACCCAGACCTTCGCGGAGCTGTACCCGGTCATCCGGTCGGGCGCGCTGGTGGATGATGCCGGCAACAGCCGGTACGGGCGGTCCTGGCAGATGGCCAGCCCGGAATCGTTCCGGCCCGTGGCTTAACCGCCCGTCCGGCGGTCGCACGAAGGATGGGCGGCGAAACCGGCCATGGTCCGGCGCGTGGCTTGACTCTACCACATGCATAGTAGTAAATACTATACAACGAAATTACGGCGGCAAAAGGAGTTATGTCATGCGCATACTCACCATCGCCTGTCTTGCTGTTCTCGCGACGCCGGCCCTGGCGGATTCCGGCGCTTCGTCCTATCCGGTCATGCCGGACACACCCAACGGTCTGGGTGATCCCAACGCCATTGTCTGCCGCGCCCCCCAACCGCTGTCCGGCCCCGGCGTGATGGGCCCGCAGATTTGCATGCATAACAGCGTATGGGCGCGGTTGAGCCTGACCGGCCGGGATCTTGCCGCCGACGGCAAAAGCGTATTTCCGCGCCCGACCGTGACCGATCCGACCGGGGACGGAAATCCCGACACAGTCACTTGCCGCGGCCCGGTCGCGCTGACCTCCAGCCGGACCCGGCACGGGCCCGAGGTCTGCCTGACCAACCATCAGTGGAAGGAACTCGCCGCCAGGCAGTTGCGGGTCGACAGCGCCGGGCAGATCGTCAGTGCACGAATGACAGGACCGGCCGCAGAGGGTGCAATTCCGGTTGTGGCTGTCGAACAGTCGCCGCCGCTATAGGAGCCGGCGCGTATCAAGTTCTTCCCAGGCGGCTTCAAGCGTCAGGTCTGCTCCGCCAATTGCCGGTAGCTTGCTGCAATCCTGAGCCAACTGGCGCGTGCGTCGGCGTCTTTTGTCTTGGCGGCCTCTTGCTCCGCCTGGTGGGCTTTCAAAAGATAGGTTTGCTTTCTCTCGGCTTTGTCCACGTTCCGGCGCTCCCACACTTATTTGCGCCACTGAGCCGGATACGGCACGTCACCGGATGGGCCGCTGGCCTTCTGGAATTCAGTTTTCGAAAAAATGCAGGCCAATGCTGTCGAGCCCCGTTCCCTCTCGGTTGGATATTTCCACGCGCCAGGCGTGAGACGCCGTGCCATTGCGGATGTCTTCAACCGCAAGGTCCCGGACGCTGGCGCGGGCCTCGGCGCGCGCCGCCTTCAGGGTCGCGAACTCGGCCCCTTCCTCATCGGGAATGACCGCTGCGCCGTCCCAGATATTGAAGTGGTATCGCAGGGCAACGAACTTTCTGTACGAAATTGGTATATATTTCGTACAAATACTACGCGCTTATTGCCATGACTGCACAGCCCAAAAGACCTCTATTCCGCCCTTTTCCGGGACCTGAAGGTTCCATGGCGACCGGCTGCTTTCACTTAAAGACAGCACGAACAGCCGCTTCCAGCCTTTTATTGAATATGCGTTCTTGTACGATTTTGGCGCCATTTTCGAACCGGATTCGGAGTTGCAATCTGGCGGCCCAAGCCTAGGTTCCCCAAGCATCCTGCACGCAAGGAGCATTTGGCAGACGCGACACGCGCGCCGGCCCGCAAAGGGAATATCCGGTGCACGCGCCGCTCAAGACCGGCAACCAGATTCTGGCGTCCCTCGCGCCTGCCGATTTCGCGCTGTTGAAGCACGACCTGGAAAGCACCGAGTTGACGCTGCGCCGTCAGCTCGAACTCCGTGGCCGCCGCATTGAAAACATTTATTTTCCGGACAGCGGCCTTGCCTCGATGGTGGTCAGCGCCGGCGCCAACCACAATATTGAAGTGGGAATCGTCGGCAGGGAGGGCATGACCGGACTGCCGGTCCTGCTCGGCACCGAACATTCGGTCTACGAGACCTTCATCCAGACCGCCGGCAGCGGCTGGCGCATCTCCACAGCGAAGTTGCACGCGGCGATGGAGCAAAGCCCGAATTTGCGCCGCAGCCTCCTGCTCTATGCACACACCCTGGTTACGCAGATGGCCTATACCGCCCTCGCCAATGGCCGCTACAAGATCGAGGAACGGCTGGCCCGCTGGCTGCTGATGGCGGATGACCGCGCCGACGGCAGCACCATTCACCTGACCCATGAGTTTCTCGCCCTGATGCTGGGGGCGCGGCGCGCCAGTGTCACCCTCGCGCTCGGCGATCTTCAGAAGCGCAAGGTTCTGCGTGTGGTGCGCGGCTGCATTACCATCCAGAATCGCCCGGCGTTGGAAGAGGCCGCCAATGGCAGCTATGGCATCCCGGAAGCCGAGCACCACAGGCTGTTTGGCAGTTAAGTGCACAGCCGGGGCTCCTAATGCGCCGCCGCTTCGCGTGAAAAACGCCCCGCTAGGGGCGCTGCCGTTCGCCCAAACTCGCGGCGTTCGCTCCTTTCGCGGGTCCACTGGACCCGCTCACGCGCTTCGCGTCGTCGCTCACGGAAGCGATGGCGATGGCCGCGCAGAGCGCCGGGACCGCAAGAATGCCGAGGATGGCGCCGAAACCCCAGCCGAGCCCCAGGAGCGCGCCGCCGACAAGCGAGCCGACGATGCCGCCGAAGCGGCCCATGCCCAGCATCCAGCTGACGCCGGTGGCGCGGGCGACGGTCGGATAGCGGCCCGGGGCGAAGGCGTTGAGGCTGGTTTGCGCCCCACTCACGCAGAAGCCCGCGGCGAAGACCAGGACGGCGAGCCGGCCCGAAAGCGCACCGACCCATGCCAGCGCCATGATGAAGATGGCGCCCGCCAGATATGCGGCGCCGATCACCCGGGACGGGTGTCTCAGGTCCATGCTCCATCCGATCAGGATCGCGCCGATCGTGGCGCCGACCTGGAACATCGCCGTGACATTGGCGGCGGCGGTGATCGTGAGGCCCGCATCCCTCATCAGGGTCGGCAGCCATCCCGTCAGCAGATAGACGACCATCAGGCCCATGAAATAGGTGATCCAGAGCGCGATCGTCGTCGCGGCGTACCCGTCCGAGAACAGGACGCCGATCGGCCTCTTGGTGCGCAAGGACGGCTCGGACGAGACGAAACTCTCGCCACCCGTGAACTGGTAGCCCGTCACCCGGCCCAGCATCGCCGCAATTTTGTCCGCCGGCGTGCCCTGCAGCGCCATGTACCGCGCGGATTCCGGCAGGAGCGCCACGAGAAACGGCACCAGCACGAGCGGAGTGATTCCCCCCACCAGCAGCACGGAGCGCCAGCCGAAATGCGGGATCATGATGCCGGCGATGAAGCCGATCACGGCCGAGCCCAGGGTGAAGCCGCTGAACATGATGGTGATCAACAGGGAGCGCCGGCGCAGCGGCACATATTCGGAAAGTAGCGTCGTGGCGTTGGGCATCGCAGCCCCCATGCCCATGCCGGCGAGCAGGCGCAGCAGCGCCATTTCCTGCGGCGAAGACGCTCCCGCGGCGATGGTCGTGAAAATGCCGAACAGGAGCACCGAGGCCGTCAGCACGATCTTGCGTCCGAACCGGTCGGATGAGGGGCCCGCGATCAGTGCCCCGATGACGAGGCCCAGGGGCGCCGCGCTGATGACCAAGCCGAAGGCCGGCCGCGAGATGTTCCAGTCCTGCAGGATCGGAGGCGTGACGAAGCCCATGATCGCGACATCCATCCCGTCGGCGACGACGATAAGAAAGCACATGGCCACGAGCGCCCACAGAAAGGGCGCAATCGGGCGGCCGTCGATGAAAGCCTTGATGTCGATCGTCTTGCTCACCGCTCCGCTCCTGTCGGTTTTCGGTGTGAGAGGTGGGATGCAGTGTCACGCCGCCGGTCGGATGGCTTTGCGGGAACGACGGTCAGGCCCGAATATGCCGGGAAAAAAATGCTCGAGGCGCCAAGCCGGCGTCCATATCAGGATGCGGATTTTCAAATACCATAAGCCGGCATTCCCCCGATAAGCCCGGCTTGAAGCGGACAATAGCGTGTTTCGACGTTGCCGGAAGCCGGACAGGCCGTTTCCAAACAGGCACGCCCTGTGCAATCGGGCCGCTGCCTACGGTATTGATATGACGCATCATTCCGCTCGAAATCGTCCCCTGTTGCCAGTAAAGGTCCCATCTGGCTCAATGGCAGCAAATCCAGGGCTGTGGGGGCCAGGTGCCGGAACCGGATATCTATCTTCTCGGGCGCAGCCGTGCGGAAGAAGAGCGCCTGCGAAAGCAGGTGCACGAACTTTCGGGCGAGGCCAATTGGCTGCTCGATCAACTGCACATTCCGCCGGGCGCAAGCGCGATAGATCTGGGCTGCGGCCCGCAAGGCGTGCTCGATCTCCTGGCCGACCGCGTCGGGCCGCAAGGCAATGTCGTCGGGCTGGAACAGAGCGAGGGCTTTGTCGCATCAGCCCGAGCGTTTGTGGCGGATCGCAAGCTCGCCAACGTCAAGGTCGTGCAAGGCGACGCCAAGGCCACCGATCTGCCGCGCGGATCCTTTGACGTCGTGCACGCCCGGCTCGTGCTCGTCAACGTTCCCCAGCCATGGCTGGTCGTTGAAGAGATGGTGGCTCTGGCAAAGCCTGGCGGCGTCGTTGTCAGTCACGAAGCCGACTTCCTGTCGCATTGTTGCGATCCGCCGTCGCCGGCATGGGATCGGCTCTTGCAGATTCTGCAGGCATTTTCCGAAGCCAAGGGCATCGATCTGTTCGTTGGCCGAAAAACCCACCGCCTGTTGCGTGATGCGGGCATCGTCGATGTTCAAGTGCGCCCCGTGATTCATGTCTATCCCCATGGCCATAATCGCCGCAGCATTTTTCTGGATTTCATTCGCAACATCCGCGACGCGGCGATCCAGGAAGGGTTCGCCGAGGAAGGTGAGCTTGACGCGCTCACGGCCGAGCTGCGCCGCCATCTCGACGACCCCGGCACGCAGGTGATGTCGCACCTTTTCTTCCAGGCCTGGGGCCGCAAGCCGTGACGCTGCCGGGGCGGCGGAATAGATTTTCCTTGTGGCCTGGATGCCGACTTGGCAACGCCGCAGGCGCTGTTGTGGAGAGACGCATGAACACGAGACACGACCGCAGGCGTTTCATGGCCTTGGCAGCCGGCAGCCTCACCGGCCTTTCCGGACGGGCCTTTGCCGATCCGCAAGAGCCCGACCTTATCGTCCACAATGCCAGGGTCCATACGGTGGACGCCACCCTGCCCAAGGCCGAAGCCTTTGCAGTGCGCGCCGGACGCTTTGTCGCGGTGGGCAGCAACGACATCAAGAGCCTGGCCGCGAGGAAGACCCAGGTCTATGACGCCAAGGGCATGATGGTGGCACCGGGCTTCATCGACACCCACAATCACGCGGGCGCAGGCGGCATGGGCAACGGTTATGCCGGCGGCGAAGGCCTGCTCTATGACGTGCATGTCGGCAACCCTTACGAGGTTGAGCAGGTCAGCATCGCCAGCATCATCGCCAAGCTGAAAACCAAGGCGGCCACCCTGCCGCCCGGCACCTGGGTGTTGGGAAATTTCCTGGACGACACCAAACTGGCCGACAAGCGGCCTTTGAATGTCCATGACCTGGACAAGGTGTCGTCGGACCATCCCGTGGTGGTGGTCCATCGTGGCGGCCATACCATTTTCGTCAACAGCAAGGCCTTTCAGATGGCGGGCGTCACCAAAGCCACGCCCAATCCCTTTGGCGGCACCTTCGACAAGGATGCGAGCGGCGCGTTGAATGGCCGGGTGACGGATCGCGCGGGCGCTGTCCTTCTCAAGGTTGGAAAATGGGAACAGTTTACCCCGGCCCAAAAGGAAAAACGCGTGCTGGAGGGCGTGGCCTTCATCTCCGCCAAGTTCGCCCAGTATGGCCTGACGACCGTGCATCACGATGAAGACGGTGCGCTGGAAGCCATCCAGGAACAGCGGCTGCGGGGCAATCTCAAGCATCGTGTCAGCTATGAGGCTGCGGGCGATCTGCTGGAAGCGATGATCAAAAACGGCCTGGAAAGCGGCTTCGGCGACGAATGGATCAAGCTTGGTGCCACTGCCGAGCACGTAGTGGACGGCTCGCTGTCCGAACGCACCATGGCGATGCGCCAGCCTTATATCGGGATGCCCGCCTCCTATCACGGTAACCTCACCGAGACGCAGGACGATCTCAACGCCTGGTGCGAACGGGTGCACCGCGCCCATATCCAGCTTAACTGCCACGCCAACGGCGACATTGCGATCGACCGGACACTCACCGCCTATGAACGGGCGCTGAAGCTTTATCCCCGTGCCAATGCCCGTCCCAAGATCACCCATTGCAGCCAGGTCAATCCGGATTTGATCAAGCGCATGAAGGCGCTGGACGTGGTGCCGTCCCTATTCAGCACTTATCCCTATTACAATTCAGACAAATTCCATTTCTACGGCCAGCAGACGATGGAGCACATGATCGCGTTACGCTCCCTCCTGGATGCCGGTATCGTGGTGGCGGCGGGATCGGATTTCGGGCCGGGGCCCTTCTCGCCTCTAATGGCGATCCAGGCGATGGTGACGCGTACCGGCTGGAACGGCGAGACCTGGGGTGCGAGCCAAAAGATCACCCTGGACGAGGCGATCCGGGTCAATAGCCTCAACGGCGCCTACAATTCCCACGAGGAACAGGACAAGGGTTCCATCACCACCGGCAAGCTGGCCGATTTTGTCGTGCTGGCGGAAGACTTGCATGCCGTCGAGCCATCCAAGATCAAGGATGTGAAGATCGTGCGCACGGTGGTGGGTGGCAGGACGGTCTATCAGGCATAAGGCTCGGCATCCACGTCAATGTCCCATATGGACCGGTCCACCAAGCTTGACCTTGCGCAAGGTCAGTGCCAGTGGCACGGCTGCAAGCGAGATCAGCATCAGCACCCAGAAAGCATCGACATAGCCGAGGTATGATGCCTGCGTCTGCACCTGTTGCCCTATCCAGGCGATTGCCTGCTGTCGCGCCTGGGTCAGCGAGCTGCCCTGCGCCACGAAGAAATTCGTAGTCCGGTTCAGGGTGTCCTGAAACTGCACGCTCGATGGGATCACGTGCTCTGCCAACCGGCTCTGATGGAACTGCTGGCGATGCGTGAGGATGTTGGAGACGATCGCGATGCCGATCGAGCCGCCCGTGTTGCGCGCCGCGGTCATCAGGGCCGAGGCCTGGTCGGTCTTGCCCGCCGGCAGGCCGTCATAGGATGCGGCCATGATCGGCACGAAGATCAACGGCAGCCCGGCGCCAAGCAGAAAGCGCGAGCGCGCAAAGAACCAGAAGCCCAGATCGCCATAGGTATTCGTCAGGTCATACATGGAAAGCGCGCAGAAGATCGCGCCGGCGGCGATCAGGTACTTCGGTTGGACCTTGCCCGAGAGGCGGGCAACCACACCCATCATTACGATGGTGACGAGGCCGCCCGGCGACAGCACCAGCCCCGCCCAGGTGGCGGTATAGCCGAAACCCTGCTGGACCAGTTGCGGCAGGAACTGCGTGGTCGCCAGAAGGATGGCGCCGGTTGCGAGCATGACGAGGAAGCTTGCGCCGAATTGCCGCGTCGCCAGCATCCGGACATCCACCGCCGGATTGCGGTGCCTCATCTCCCACGGGATCATCAGCACCAGCGCGAGTGCGGAGGCGGCCGTCATCTTGACGATAAAGGATGAGGCGAACCAGTCGTCCTCGAGCCCGCGGTCCAGCACCAGCTCCATCGCGCCCAGGAAGGTGGCGACGAGCCCGAAGCCGACCAGGTCGAATCCGCGCGGCGGCTGCGGCTGCGCCGTGGCGGACGGGGCCTCATGCAGGACCATGGCGATCGCCACCGTCATGAACACGCCGACCGGCACGTTGATGAGAAAGCACCAGGTCCAGCCGACATTGTCGGCAAGCCAGCCGCCGAGCGTGGGCCCGACAATCGGGGCCACAACCACCGCGACGCCGAACAGGGCGAAGCCCTGACCGCGCTTCTCTGCCGGGAAGGCGTCGGCCAGGATGGACTGCGCGACCGGCACCATGCCGCCGCCCGCCAGGCCCTGGAGGATGCGGAACAGCAGCATGGACTGAAGGTTCCCCGACAGCCCGCACATCAGCGAGCTGATCGTGAACAGCACCAGGCACATGAGGAAGAAACTCTTGCGGCCAAGGCGACCGGCAAGAAAGCCGGTGGCGGTGACAATGACGGCGTTGGCAACCAGGTACGTCGTGACCACCCAGGATGCCTCGTCCTCGCTCACCCCCATGCCGCCCGCGATGTAAGGCAGCACGACATTGGCGATGGTGGAGTCGAGCGTCTCCATGAAGGAGGCGCCCGCCACCAGGAGTGCGATCAGCCACGGATTGGTTCCGGCGGTTGCGCGCGCCCCGCTCATATCCAGGCCCTCAGCTTCTCATAAAGCGACGGCCTGGAATCGATGCGCACGAGCGGGGACACCGACATGCCCGGGCCCAGGGTGACGTCCTTGGGCAGATTGTCGATGGTGATTTTCACCGGCACGCGCTGGACGATCTTGACATAGTTTCCGGTCGCGTTCTCGGCGGGAAGCAGCGAAAAGGCAGTCCCCGATCCGGCCTGGACGCTGGCCACATGGCCGTAAAGCGTGCGCTCGGGATAGGCGTCGACGCGCAACCGCACCACGTCGCCCGGCCGCATGCGATCGAGCTGAATCTCCTTGAAATTGGCGTTCACCCAGGTCTCCTCCTGCGGAACGAAGCTGCTGATGGCGGTGCCGGCCTGCACGTACTGGCCGACCGCTGCGGAAAGATTGGTCACGCGGCCAGCCTGCGCCGCGGTGATCACCGTGTAGGAGAGGTTGAGCCGGGCCTGGTCCCGCTGGGCGATGGCGTTGGCGAGATTGGCCTGGGTGGTGCCGCGCTGGGCTGCGAGCGCCGAGATTTGCCGTTGCGCAGCCGTAACGCCGGCCTTGGCCGTGTCGAGACCCGCCTGCTGCTGGAGCAGCGCGGTGTCGTTTTGCTGCGCGGTCTGGAGCGCGATGGCGTTCTCGCGCGCCAGCATGTCATAGCGCTTCGCCTGGATGTCGGCAAAGGCGAGGCTGGCCTTGTTCTGCTCGACCTGCGCCTGGGTCTGCTCGACCTGGGCTTTCTGCACTTCGATCTGCGCGTCGATGTTCGTGATCGCGGTCCCAGCCGCCGCCACCTGCGCCTCGGCTTGGGCCAGCGCGGTGCGGTAGTCGCGATCGTCGATGCGGGCGATCACTTGCCCGGCCACGACATGCTGATTGTCGGTGACCGGAACGGCCGTGATGTAGCCGGGGACCTTCGGGGCGATCGAAAACTGGCGCGAGGCGATGAACGCATCGTCGGTCGTCTCGTAGCGCCGCGCATTGTCCCAATAGAGATAGCCGCCGCCAGCCGCCGCCCCGAGCAGCAGCGCCGCAACCGACACGCGCAGCCGGTTTATGGTCCGGCGCGGCTTGTCGCTTGATGACGGGTCGTTGGCCCAAGGGGAATCCGGCGCGGGCCCCGCCCCCGTGTCCTTCTGTGCGGGCGTGCGTTCGTCTCTGAGGAGCAGTGTGGCCGTTGCAGTCTTGGCAATCATGGCGGAACCCCATTTGGTTAGGCACCAGACAAATATGTCAGGCGCCTAACCATGTCAAAGCCGGCTCGGCGATTGGCAGCCATGCGGTTTCGCGGGGCCAGATGTGGGTTGACGGTGATGGTTAGGCACCATACAATGTGGTTCCACCGGTCACGCCGGCCGGAAGGCCTGGAGATCCCTTGTGAGCACCCGCAAGCCACCCCAATTGCCCGCCGAGCCGCCGCGCGCGTTGACAGTGGCGCTGCGCGAGCGGTTCTCGGCACGGGAGCAACAGATGTTTGAAGCCCTTTTCGTCGTTCGCTCGACCGCGCAGCAGATGGACAACACCATCAGCGAATGGATGGCCGACTCCGCGGCGACGCCCGCGCGCTTTCAGATCCTGACGCAATTGTGGGCCGCCAAGGGACGCGGCCTGCCGCAAAAG
Source organism: Rhizomicrobium sp. (assembly GCA_036267165.1). Taxonomy (GTDB): domain Bacteria; phylum Pseudomonadota; class Alphaproteobacteria; order Micropepsales; family Micropepsaceae; genus Rhizomicrobium. Next base: position 20,724 of record DATAWO010000036.1, read on the forward strand.
GATATGGCGGCGGCCATGGGCGTCACGCGGGCGACGGTTTCCGGGCTGATGGCGGCGCTTGAGCGTGACGGCCTGGTCACATCCATCGTGGCCAGCGACGACCGCCGAAGCTGTCTTGCCAGCCTGACGCGCAAGGGCGAGGCGGTGGTCGAAAAGGCGATCGAGAGCAACAAGGCCCGGCTTCGCGCGGCCTACACCATGCTCACCCCGGACGAACTGACGACGCTGACGACGCTGTTGGAACGTTTCCGCCAAGGGTTCTCGGCGCGCCCCGACGGCACTGGCAGGCGCGCCAGAAAGCGGTGACGCTGCCGGGCGGCGAAATATCCACTATGCTGCCGTTAGTCCCGCTTCGGGCACTTCATTTCTGGAAAATGGGCCTCGCCCGCCTCAAGTCGCTGTCGGGCGGTGGGCTCGGCACCTGCCGCGCGGCCCTCAAGTCGCTGTCGCGCGGGCCGCTTGGCACCATCATCTGCCGCGCGTTCGCGCGGCAGATGATGGTGGGCGCGCCAGATGTCCCATAAGCGAATGAGATGAATGGTTTAGCTGAAGGTGAGGACGCTAAAGGCCCCATTGACCCTAAGGAGTTTTTTCGGCCCCATCCTCACCATGGCCGCACGGGGCCACGAAAAACGCCAAACTGTAGGAAGCCTTAAGACGGCCGTTTGTTCGGGACGCCAGCAATACCGACGAAGGGCAGAATGCCCGTGGCCATGCGGCTCGCGGGTTCGGTCAAGCAGAGCCAACGGCCGCTTTGGGTCAAAAGATCCTATGGGCGAAGCTGGATAGCGACCGGTGCCGTTGGCAGAGTGGGGTTGCTACCCAAACCACTCTGGAGACCGCCATGAAAGTTCTAGCAGACCGCCCCGAGGCACCGAGCGCTATCC
>DATAWO010000037.1:0-7794 GCA_036267165.1 Rhizomicrobium sp.
ACCCGCCGCCGCCGCCCCCGCCTACGGACGTGTCCGCCCTGTCATCCTTCGGCAACTCTTCGTTGTGGCAGTGAGCCAGGACAGGGTCTATGCGCCGGCCGTTCCGGTGAGAAGCTCCCGCGCGGCGGTCAAGGCGCGCGCCGTGGCCGGCCGGCGGTAATCCCATATCGGTTCCGGTCCGGGCGGGTTGATCAGCATGGTGGCATTGGCCTCAAACAACAGCAACGAGCCGTCTTCGCCCAGGGCAAAGTCGATGCCCGCATAGTCCAGCTCCAAGGCCGCGGCGATGTGCGCCAGCGCCGTCATGGCGCGCGCCCCGACCACGGCCGGCATGTCCTCAAGGAAACGCCGTTCCTCGTCCCGGTGCGTGTCGCTGGCCAGCATGTCGGCGGAGAAATAATGGACTTTCCATTCGGCCGAGACCGCCAGATGCAGCGGGTAGAACGCGCCGCCGATGCACATCGCACGGTATTTGCGCGACCTGCCGTCGCGGCCGCGCGCATCCAGAAACTCGATGGCGAGCAATTCGTCGCCCGGCAGCGCCGCGGCGGCCCGCGGCAGGTCCTCAAGCTTTTCGACCCGCAGGAAATGCTGCCCGGTGTGAAAGCCTGGCGCTCGCAGCAGCAGGGGGAAGGCGAGACCGCAGGGGTGGTCTTCCAACTCGCCGCGCCGCAGCGTCCGCATCCAGGGCGCACGCACGCCGGGCAGGCCGCAAAGCCTTTCGGCATTCGCGGCGCGCCCCGTTCCGGCGACGCGCGCCGGATGGTTGATGACGGGCTTGCGGCTGCGTGTGACGATGGCCTCGGCCGCCGCAAGCGCTGTGCCGCAGCGATCGGCGTCGCCGATGGCGTTGAAGATCAGGCCGTGGGACGGCAGCGGCAATTCGGGCCGGTAATATTCCGCATAGAGCACCGTAACGGCATGGATGCGGTCGTCCAGGATGTGCTGGGTGGGAATATTGCCGCCTCTGGTCGAAACCAGCATCAGCAGCGGAACCGCCTGCGCATCGCCGCGGCAGGGCTGGATGGCGGTGGCCTGACCCGGAAAGCTCTGGCCCCAGTGCCGGTCCGCGGCTTCGCTGTCGCCGAGATCCTGGGCGATGCGCGCCAGTCCGCGATGCGGCTCCGTCAGCTTGGGGTCAATCCCCAGCGCGGCTTCGAACTGCAGCCGCGCGCCGCCAAGGTCGCCGTCTTCCTGCAGCAGGCAGCCCAGATTGATCCGTCCGGCGGTGTCCAGCGGCCAATGGCTGACCAGCTGCTCATAAGCGGTGCGCGCCGCGGAGCGATGACCGGTGCGGTAGGCGAGGCGGCCCAGCCCGTGCAATCCGGACAGATGGTTCGGCAGGCGCTGCAACAGCGCGAGATAGGCGCCGAACGCCTCGCTGTTTCTGCCCTCGGCGGCAAAGCGTTTCGCCCGGGCGAGAAGCGTTTGCGTATCAGCGTCCGGCTGACATTCGGGCAGAGGCGCGGGCGGCGGCTGGGCTTTTGGCATGTGTCGGCACGGGAATGGCTCCCGATTGAGCGGCTTTTATGGTTAACGCGGGCTTAACCCGCGTTTCCGCTGTCAACACGCACCCATCCCGGCGTACGTCCGCGACACCTGGTCGGCGCATATTGGCGGGAAATTTTCGGATAAAGCGCCGGGCGTCACGAAACCGTTATGCGCGGCTCTTACGGAGTCATGCTTGAAAAACCAATAACCAAGATTTGGGTGGGCACATGAAATTCCGCACGGACCTTTTGGTCTCCGCCGCCATTTTGACCTGCCTGGCCTCTGCGGCCCATGCCGGCGCCTTCACGGCAGGCAACCTGGTCATCAGCGTTTACGGTGACGTCAACGGCACCAGCTATGTCGACAACCAGGCCTCGCCCATAGAATTGGAGCAGATCACGACTGGCGGCGCCTTCGTCAGTTCCATGCTCCTGCCCCAGAGCAACGCAATGGTGAATGGCGTGCAGAATTACGCCATCTCCGGTGAATATGGTTCCTCCTCGGAAGGCCTCCTGCAGCGGTCGAGCAATGGCGCCTATCTGACCATCGCGGGTTACGGCATATCCGCCGCCCAGTTCGACGCCAATGCGCAAAGTTTCGGCGGCGGCACCAAGACCTGTATCGGCGTCGGCACCTGTTATCCCCTGGCGCAGACCGCCAGCGTGCCCACCGCGGGCGCCACAGTCGTGTCGCGCGTCATCGGATTGATCGATGCCAACGGCAATGTGAACACCTCGACGGCGCTGACGGGCGTCTTCAACGAGAACAATCCGCGCAGCGTGGCGACGGCGGACGGCAAGTCCTTCTATATCTCCGGCCAGGGTTTCGACAAAAACGACACGACCACCCAGGGCGTATTCCTTGCCCAACTGGGAGCGACCACGGCCACGCCGATCGATACCAGCTTCGACACCCGCTCGGTCGAGATCGTGAATGGAAAGCTGTATGTCTCCTCGGACAGCACCGAGGGCAGCGGCGTCCACGAGAATATTTCCACCTATGGCGGCCTGCCAACGTCCGCGGCGACCGCATCGATCCTGCCCAATCTCCAGAGCAAGTATAAGACGACGTCGGCGTCGCAGCTGAACAGTCTCGATGGGGCGCTGGGCGGGCAGAAGATCTATCTCAGTCCGGAATCCTATTTCTTCGCCAATGCCACAACGCTTTACATAGCGGACAGCGGCAACCCCAAGGGCGACAATAACGGGACAGGCAAGACCACCCAGGGACTGGGCGATGGCGGCCTGCAAAAATGGGTCCTGAGCGGCGGCGTCTGGACCCTGGAATACACGCTGTCGGCGGGACTGCTCGATTTCGTGCCTGACACCACGGCCTGCGGCCCAAACCAAGTCGATTGCGGGACGACGGGCCTGATCGGCCTGACCGGAGAGGTTGTCGGGGACGATGTGGACTTGTTTGCGACAAATTCCACGCTCGGTGACGAAGACCAGACCTACCTTTATGGCATTACGGATGCGCTGGATTCCACCACCGGCGCCGGAGAGGCTTTCGCCATGCTGGACAAAGCGGCGCCAGGAACCAATATCCGCGGGGTTGCTTTCGCGCCGGTGCCTGAGCCCGCAACCTGGATGGTATTCCTGCTGGGGCTTTTGGGCCTGGGCGCGCTGGTCCGCTTTGGCTCCGGCCCCGGGCGCAGAACGGTCTGAGGCACCGTCTCCCGGCAACGAAGGAAAAAGGGCCCCGCCCGCGGCCCTTTTTGCTGGCGGAGAGGCGGCGCAGCCCTCACACCGCCGCCAGCAAGGCCGCCTGCTGGTTCATGCGCTTGTCGCGGTCCGCCGCAAAGCGGGAGACGCCGGCAAAGATCGATTCCGGATTAAGATGCGCCTCCGCGATCACTTCCTTTTCAAGGCCGCCGGTCAGCCATTGATTGTCCCAGTCGGAGGTGAGGGAGTAGGCGTCGGTCAGGGGCCCAAGGTTGCGCACCGGCCAGACCCGCCTGGTTCCGGAGCTGACCACCATGGTGTCGAGCAGCGCCTGCTCAGGCAGGACCGCGTTGCGGTAGGCGTCCGGCTGCCGGTCAAACAGTTCCTCGCTGATGGCGGAAATCACTTTCACATTGATGCCCGCCTGTTCCAGGCGCGGCAGGACTTTGACCAGATTGACGGTGGAGCTTGCCCCTTGCGCAATCACATAACCATGCCGCGGCTTTCCCGGCGCAAAGTCGCGAATGACATACAGCCCCTTCGCCGCGGCCTTGATGTCGCTGTCCGCGAAAGTGCCGCGATCGGCAACCGGTGTATCGGGCCTCGCCACTTCGATGATGATGATGCCGACCCTGGGATCGCGCGCCGCGATCTCCGCGGCAGCAAAATAGGCGGGCGCGACGTCGTTATAGTCCCAGAGATTCAGGCTTATGGTCTGCCCGCGGGGAAACAGCCTCCAGACCTGCGGCGCGAAAATGCCGAAATGGGTCCGTCCATCGGCCGCGGTTTCCGGTCCGGAATGGCCGACCAGAATGTGCAGGACGCCCATCCGGAAGCGGGAATCCTGGTTTTGCTGGCTCCAGACGCGCGCCGGCGTATACATCAGCGGCGTAAAGGCGCCGTAGGTCCCGCTGAGCGCCCATACACCGCAGAATTTTCCCGGGTCGAGGCTGGCGCTCTGGCTGACCAGCCCGATCGCGGAGCACGCATTTCCCGCTTCCTGAATGGCCGCCTTGACGCGGGTGCCGAGCGGATTGGAGACCGGATCATAATGACCCCAGATGCTGCCATGCTCGACATTGATCGACTCGGACAGATCCGCCGAAAGCGTGATGAAGCGGTTGTCCGTGACATAGTTCATCCACTTGATGATTTCCGACATGGCGCGGCGGGCGCCGGCCGCCTTTCCTGGCGGCTGGAACAGCGTGATCGCGACTTTCTTCTCCTGTCCCGACAGGCGGTTGCGCGCGGTCACTTCCATCGGCTCCAGCGGAAGATTGGCGGCCTGCAACCGTTGGTCGAGGAAGGGGTCTCCCTTTGACGTGAAGGCCGCGGCCTGGCCCTCTTTCACGCCATCTCCGAGCGCGACCAGCCTGTCCGCCAGCCAGTCGCCCAGCCCGTTCTTATCCAAAACCGACATCACGACATCGATATTGGTTTTGAACTGGACAAGCCGGTCGCGTTCATTGGTCACCGGGCCATTGCGGATGCCGTCAAAGGTGACGCCGAACCGGCTTTCGAAAGTCGAGGCCAGCGCGACGAAATAGTCCGAATTCATCTTCTGGCTGTAAGGGTGGCTTTGGTAGCTCACGATCTGCTTCACGCCACCGCCCAGCATGCCGTCGGCCGCGGCGGGCCAATAGCCCTTGGTCGTTTTGGCGATCAGGATCATCGGCCTGCGGTCGGCGGGATCGCTCTTTTCCATCGCATCCAGCGCCGCGACGATTTTGGCGTAATTGCCGCCATCGTCGAGGTCGAGGACATTCCAGCCATAGGATGCCCACTGGCCCGCCAGCTGATAATCTGTGAACCGGCCGGCCACCACCCCGCCCAGCAGCCTGTCGTCGATGCCGGCATTGTTGTCGGACAGGATGACGCGCAGGCGCTTGCCGACCTGAAGCGCCACGGCCTGGGTTTTGAGTTCCTGGGCATGGCCTTCGGTCATGGCGAACTCGCCTTCCAGCGCCACCACTTTTGGACCATCGGTCGCGCCGATCATGTCCCAGAAGGCCGCCTTGCCGGCCGCGGTGGCGATGCCGACACCGGACGGACCGCCATTGACGTCATTGGTGAGGTCGATGCTTTCGGCATGGCCCGACAACGCCTTGATGCCGCGCGCTTTCGCCTGGGCAAACAGTGGATGATCCGCCAGGCCGTTTTCCTGCAGCAGGGTCTTCAAGGCGCCGGCGCCGCGGCGAAAGCCCAGCGCATCGATCGGGAGCATCGCGACATCGGGATCGACATGATAACGGCTGTCGCCGGTCAGCCGGTGCTTGCGTTCCAGCGCCTGTCCCAACACCATCCATAGCGCATAACAGGTCGGCACACTGTGGCCGGCCGCCATCATAAATTTGTCGCCGAACGGGTGCTTGGGATGCCGGTAGTCGTAGCGCAGGCCGCCCCGCTCCGGACCGGCCAGGTGCAGCGCGACATTGAATGGCGTGTAGGCCAGTGGGCCGCCGAAGTGCCCCGTCTGGGCGTAATTGCCCAGCAGAACCAGCGTCATGCAGGTCATGAAGCCAATGTCTTCGAGCTGATTGCGCTCTTTGTCTCCGAGCAAACCTGACGCCATTCCGTTCCCCCGATGTCTTTGTTGTTCTTAGTGACCGGCGCCTGCCGGGCAGGCGGCATCGCCCATTATGGAGGGGGATTGGGTGCAGGAGAAGACGGTCTGTTTCGGTTGCCGCTTGCGCAGCTGCAAACAAAAAAAGCGCCCTTGGGGGGCTTTTTTGATGGCGGACAAAGAGACACTTCCGCTCCGTTCCGGCGTTTTCCTGGGCTTTCATAAGTGACTGTTTTAACCGAATTATTCAACCGGTTTCCGCTGTTTTTCATATGGTCCATTAATCCGGTTCATGCTAGCTACCCAACCAGCCGACATCAGCTTTCTTTGGTGGCGACGGTGGGCCGGGCTTCTCCAGATTGGGGCCAGGCGTCGCTCATGCGCCGCTTTTTTGGAGCTCATTTCAGCTGCGTGATTTCGGCAATCCTTGTTCAGACTGGCTGACCAATATGATCGACCCCAAGACCTTGTTTCTCGCTCTGTCGCGATACCGCGATCCGGACCAGCCACGCGCCCTGTTCGAGCTGGGTGTCACGCTTTTGTCGCTGGTACTGCTTTGGGTTCTGATGTGGCTATCGCTGGATGTCGGCTATTGGCTGACACTTCTGCTGGCCATACCCGCGGCGGGATTCCTGGTGCGCCTGTTCATGATCCAGCATGACTGCGGTCATGGCGCTTTTTTTCGCGGCCGTGCGGTGAATGACTGGGTTGGCCGCGTGCTGGGCGTTCTGACACTGACGCCTTATGATTACTGGAAACGCAATCACGCGGTTCATCATGCGACGTCGAGCAATCTGGACCGCCGCGGCATCGGCGACATCGAAACGCTGACGGTGGAGGAATATCGCTCGCGGTCCCTGCCGGGACGCATCTTCTACCGCATCTATCGCAACGCCCTTGTCATGTTCGGAATTGGCGCTGCCTATCTGTTTCTGCTGCAGCACCGGCTGCCCTTTTACCAGATGCGCGCCGGCTGGCGCCCCTGGGTCAGCACCATGGCAACCAATGCCGCAATCGCGCTGGCCGTCGCGGCGATGATCTGGCTGGTGGGAACCGGTCCGTTTTTGCTGGTGCATATGCCGATCATGCTGCTCGCGGCATCCATGGGGGTCTGGTTGTTTTATGTGCAACACCAGTTCGAAGACGTGATGTGGACGCGCGATGGCAGTTGGGTCCAGCAGGATGCGGCGCTTTCGGGCAGCTCCTATTACGATCTGCCGCCCGTGTTACGCTGGTTCACGGCCAATATCGGCATTCATCATGTCCATCACCTGAACAGCCGGATACCTTATTATCGCCTGCAGCAGGTCCTGCGCGATCATCCCGAACTGAAAAAGGTTGGCAGGCTGACCTTTCTGGAAAGCCTGCGTAGCGTGCGGCTCGCTTTGTGGTGCGAAAGCCGCAGAAAACTTGTCTCTTTCGCGGATCTGCGCCGGTACGCCGACTAGCCCCGGAAATCGCACCCGACACGGCCTGTCGAATTTGCCGCCCAACGCGCTGGGAATTGCTGATCGATGATATAATATGGGCGATCACGGCTGAGGAAACCAAAAATGAGCAAAGAACAGAAAAGCAATCGCGAGAAGAAAAAGCCCAAGCAGGACAAGAGCGCGAAGGCGCCGGCAGCAGGCACGGCATACGCCCAGGCTTTCAAGACCAAGGGGTCCAAGAAGTAACGGGTTGCGCGCCCGCGCAAGCGTGAGACCAGGCGCTCGATACTGGCCATGCTGGCGCTGGCGAAACCCCGTCCCAAGAATAGAGAGAGAACATGGCGCCCAGACCCCCCAACTATTCGCAGGATCGCCTTCAGCGCGAACGCGCCCAGGCCGCAAAGGCCAGGGAAAAGGCCGAGCGCCGTGCCGAGGAAACCGCCCGGCGCAAGGCCGAACAGGTCAAGCCGTCCGAGGACGGCGCAAGCTAGGCGAGAATGAGTGTCCGCTTCTGATGCTGTGGACGGCTCTCCACCAACCAGCCAGCCTGTAACGGTTGGCAGAATGGAGGAGAGCTATGGAGTCTGCAGTGACCATCGGATTGGATCTTGGGAAGTCCGTTTTTCAGGTGCACGGCGTTGATGCC
>DATAWO010000038.1:0-12688 GCA_036267165.1 Rhizomicrobium sp.
GTTGCGGCGCGACGGCGAGGTTTTTCTCTTTGGGACCGCCATGGCGAGGAGACTCCATCAAAGCGCGGCCCGGGACACCTTCGTCCCGGAAAGCCGCGCGACAATTAAAAATTACCCGCCCCGGAAAGGGCGGCGAAAACAGGCGGCGTGGGTAGCAGGAAAGCCGGGGCGGTTTCAACCCCAAAAGCCCGGCTTTGGAAGGGGTTAACGCCCTTATTTCAGGCCCTTGAGCACCGCAAAGGGGCTCTCGGGGCGATCGGAGGTCTCTGTTTGGGGGGAAAATTCCACACCCGGGCAACGTGGATAAGGCTCCAGCGAGAGAACAAATTCCTCCAGGACAGGCCCGGCCAGGTCGTAATGCAGGCTTTCAATCTCCTCCGGCCCCTCCTCCTCGGCGTCCAGGACCAGATCCGGCCCCGAATCATCGGTGACCGGCTTATGGCGTATGGGGCCGGTGAAATGCAGTTCCCGGCTGAAACGGCGCTCCAACCGGCTCCTCACCGGTTCCAGCGTCACCACACAGCTCTGGGTGACGTCCGCGGTCAGATGGAAGCTGAGCCCAAACCGGTTGGGAGCCAGTTTTTCGATCGCCACCCGGGCCTCGAACGTCTCCAACGACACAATTGCGCACCATTGGGCGATTGCGGCCCGTTGGGCCTCATCGGTGGCAAGCACCACCTGGTCGCCGGCATTGCCGAGGCGGGCAAGATTATAGCTTTGGGAGAGCGGCAGGCTCTGGATCGGGGGATTGGCGGCCATGGCAGCTTATATGGTGGGCAGCGGCCCGAAATCGAGCACCCTGGGCAGGCTGACCGCCAGACGGGCGCGCGCGGCAAAGCCATAGGCGGCAAGTTTGCGCGCACGCACATCGGGGTCTGCGCCGCGCCACAGATTTCTTGCCAGCGCCACAGCCAGTTCTTCCTCGCTTTTGGCGCTGTCATAGGCTGCCATGCGGCCATAGAAAGCCTTGGCCATGGCCTTGAGCTTGTGGCCGATGCCGATATCGCCAACGCCCTGTTCGCGCATGGCCTCGTCGAAGCCGGTGAAAATCGTATCGGTAAGGCTTTGCGCCGCCTCGCCGCCTTTCAGTTCCGCCAGCACCAGCCAGGCATGAAAAGCCAGCATGTCAAAGCGGCCGTCCAGGCTGTCGGCCACGCCAAAAGCGGCGAAAAATACCGGTTCCCGCGCCTGACTTACCAAGCCGTCATAAAGCCGATGCGTCTTCTGCTTGCGCGCGGCGAAATCCTTGAGCAAATTCAGCATGGAAAGTCCCTGAAGAAGCCATGGGCTTGCGGCCCGGCTGCCGGGACGATAGCACATCACCGCTGCCGAAGGTCCAAGTCATGAAACTGGTTATGAAATACGCCCTCCTGCCGCTGGCCGCAGCCGCCACCCTGATTGCCTGCGCGCCCGTGATCAGCCAGCGCGGCTATCTGCCCGACCCGGATGCCGAGGCCCTGATCAAACCCGGTGCCGACAGCAAGACCTCTGTGCAGGAACGGCTGGGCTATGCCTCCACCACCGCAACCTTCGGCAATGACAGCTGGTATTACATCTCCGCCACCGAAAAGCAGGTCGCCTTTTTCAAGCCGGTGGTGCTGAAGCGCGAGATCACGGCGGTGTACTTCGACAAGGAGAACAAGGTGGTCGGCGTGCGCCATTACGGCTTGAAAGACGGTCACCTGATCACGTTCGAGACACGCGAGACGCCCGCGCGCGGCCGCGAAACCACCTTCCTGCAGGAACTGCTCAAGGCCACACCCGGCAGCAACGCCACCAATATCCAGGAAACCAATCCCGGCAATGGCGGCGGCCCGGTGCCGTAAACCGGTTCGCCGTAACGCTAGCCGCCGGCGGGAATGCCGGCCGGGCGCCACAGCGGCCGCGCCGAGGCCAGGCCGTAAATGCAGTCAAGGTCGCGCCACACTTCAAAGGGGGCATTGCCCGCCAGCCGTGATGCCGTGGAGATCGCGGTTTCATCATCCATCAGATTCTGCTCATGGACGATCGCGGCGCTGTAGCGGTCGTCATTGAGCACGTGAATCTCATATTCAGGCATTGCCACCTCCTGCGCTGAAAGCACTCAAGCCCATGCGATGGGGCAATTTGAAGGCAGGCAGATGAAGCTTTTGCAGGGAGACCCGGCGATGGCGCGGAAAAAGAATTTGGCGTGAAACCGAATAGCGAAAACCCTGTTATGGATTGCGTCATCATGCATCCTGCCCAATCCGGAAAGACAGCGCCGGTCCTGGCGCATGCGGTTTTGCTTGCGCTTCTCCTGGGCGCTCTGCCGCAGGCCGCGCGCGCCGGAGACGGCGGCGTCCTGGACTATCTGGATGCATCCGCGGATGCCGCCCGCGCCAGCCAGCCGGAATGGAGTTCGCCGCTCGCCACCACCACCGCGCTGATGGAGCAGCGGCTCAGGCTGGATATGTATCAGCAGCATTCCGGCAATGGCGCCGACACCACGGAGCTGGACGGCGGCAAGGGCCTCGACCTGATCGTCAGCCCCACCAACGAAATCCAGATCGCGCTGCCGCCTTATGAAATACGCAGCGCGACCGCGAGCGCGAAATCGCTGGCCGGCTATGGCGACTGGACTTTCCTGCGCATGGAGCAGCGGCTGTTCAGCGCGTCAAAGGAGGACGGCGATTATGTCGTGACCGCATGGCTCAGCTTGCAGGCCCCCACAGGCATCAAATCGCTGACCAGTTCGGCCTGGTCGCTGCAGCCCACGCTCGCCTTCGGCAAGGGCTGGGGCGACTTCGACGTACAGGGTACGGTTGGCGCCGTGCTTCCCACATCCAACGTCCATGTGCTGGGACAGCAGATCCAGAGCAACACGGCGTTTCAGTATCATCTCGACACCGTGTTCTGGCCGCAAGTGGAAGTGAACTGGATCTATTACGCGGACGGCCAGCGCGCCGGCCTCAATCAGGTCTATCTGACGCCGGGGCTTGTCGTGGGACGCTTCGACATCGGTCACGGCCTGAAATTCACCACCGGCCTTGGCTACCAGATCGCGGTTGCGCCCAGCTATCGCGCCAGGCCCCTCACCCCCGCCTATGCCAACAGCCTGATCGTCACGACACGGATGAATTTCTGAACGGCCTGGTTCCGGCAACTCCGCCCCGCCCGGGACGTTTCCGCATGACGCCGCCCCGGTAAAGAAAGGTTCCGTCATGCGTATATGGACACTGATTCCGGTGGCCCTGCTGCTCAGTTCTGCGGCCGGGGCGCAGCCTTATGGCCCACCACCTTACGGTCCGCCCGACTCGCACGACATGTATTGCCGCCACCAGGCCGCGGCCGCCACCGGCTACACCACGCCCGGCGAAGCGGCCCGCCAGGAGCAGGCCAACGGCGCCATCGGAGGCACCCTGGCAGGCGGCGCGCTGGGCGCGATCATCGGCGGCGCGGCCGGCAATGCCGGCCTGGGTGCGGCAGCGGGCGCGGGCGCCGGCCTGATCGCGGGTTCATCCATCGGCTCCCAGAACGCCCATGAAGCGGCGCGCGACGTGCGCCATGAATATGACAGCGCCTATTATTCCTGCATGAACCAGGCGGCGAATGGGCCGCCGCCCGTGCCTCCGCCGGGATATCAGGCCCCGCCGCCGGATGACGCAGCACCGCCCCCGGATGAGCGCTATCCCAGATAGGAAAATTCTGGGATTACATTCGGATAGCCCCCATCTTTACGACAATGCATGAGAAGCCGTGCGTCCGCGCCTGGCTTCTGTTTGGATGTGGTCATGAGCAAGATGCCAATCTGGATGGTGCTTGCCGTGGCACTGATGGGGACGGGTTCGGCCATTGCCCCGGCCATCGCCTATGATGGCCGCTGGCTGGTGGTGGAAAACCTCGACACCCAGACCTGCTACCGCATGACCGGGTTACCCGGTGGCAAGAATTGGCGCCGGCTGGGCGTGTTCAACACGTTCCGCCAGGCCGGGATGTGGACATGGGAGCATCGCGGCATCTGCCGCAGCAGCCCGGTTTTCGGCTGAGGTTCTGGCCGCTGAATTAACTTCAAACCCCAGGGCCGACCCGCTATAGGCTTTGGCCATGCGACAGACATTTGTTCTTCTGGGCGCCCTGGCGATGCTTGTGGCGCAACCCCTGGCCGCGGCCCCTTTGGTCCAGGCCAAGAGCGCCGCTCCCCTCCCTCCCGGAAAGCCTTCAGGCGTCAAGCCGGCCCAGACAGGCGATCTGCTGCCGATCTATGGTGGGGTTGTGCTGTTCGGGGCGCTGCTGGCGGTGACCATCGGCATCTCCGGCAGCTCGGTGCCACCCAACACCGCGACCACGGGCACGACCTTCTGCTGCGGCTAAAGCCTTAACTCAAGGCTTGGCGCCCTTGGGCAGCGCTGCGGCTTCTGCTGCCGACAGCTCGGTAAGCGTCTTGGGGAAACAGGGCTCAAGGATGCCGCCCGGGCTTTCGGTTGCCTTCACGTCCAGGTCCAGCGCCGAGCAGATCAGACTGCCGTCACGGTTCCGCAGCACCAGCTGGGGATTGATGCTCTTGAGCGTGCTGCATTCCCGCGCCAGGTCGATCCGGTAATAATGGTCGACGCCCATGCGGAGATAGATGATCTTTCCATCGAGGCTGCGCCAGCCATTCATTTCCGTCATGGAAAAGCAGCGCGGATGCGGATCGGCAGCGGCGGGCGCGATGCCCGCCAGCAGCAGGAGGACGAGAAACACGGGCCTGGCGGTCATGGGCTCACGCTTTTCCAGCGCATCATAGCAAAAGGCCACGCCCCCGGCACGGGCAGCCTGGGATTAAAATCATGCTATGATGCGGTATCGCCGGGCTGGTCCGGCGCCGCCTAAAGCAGGACTTGAATCTGTCACCCACAAACGGGCCATGAAAGCCTCGGGCGATCCGATGAAACCGCTTTTCATTGCCTTGGCATTGACCCTGTGGCCGATGATGCAGGCCCGCGCCGATATTGCGGCATCTCCTGCTTCCGCCTGCCAGAAGCCGGACGACAGCCTGATCAAGTCGCGCGGCGGCTATGCCGGGCGCATGGAAATGCCGGATGACCAGAAGGTTGCGCTCTATAATGCGCGAGGTCGCGCCTTCAACGACTGCACCCGCAAGTGGATCGAAAGCGCCAATGCGGAAATGGATCGCATCCGCGATGAGGGCAATGCCGCCATCCGTAGCATTGCCGATACCGCCAACCGGCAGACGGCGGACATTGCCGAGAAGATCAAGGCGGCCATCGCCGGCCGCACTGCCGTTGAACCGCAAAACGATCCTTCCGGCTGGCAGTTTCCCGATGCCGATTGCATGGCGCCGGACACGGCGCTGCTGAACCGGGTGCGCGGCAAGAAAGGCATGTCCGCCAGCATCGCGCGCACCGCCCAATATGACGCGCAACGGCAGGCCGATGAGACCTGTGTGAAGCGTTATATCAACCAGGCCTCAGCCGAAATGCGGCTAATCACGGCGAATGCCAATGCCCGCATCAGGCAGGTCGCCGATCAGGCCAACGGCCAGATCGCCGAACGGCACAATCTGGTGAAAGCCGTGATCCAGGATGCCAACAAAGCCTCCACCGCCGAGGTCCAGGCGGTGCGCAGCACGCCGCTGGAGCTGACCCCCGGGAACACCTTCACTGGCGGGGTGGAGAATGTGACCGTCCAGGGCCAAGCCCCGGAGCAGTTGGCCGACACGCCCAAAGGCGATGGCGATCCCCACACCATCGTGTGCCGCAAACCGCAGCAATTGCCGCAATCCCGATTGATGGGGCCGGAAATCTGCAAGCGCAACCGGGTGTGGGCGTCGCTGTACAAGGCCGGCAAGGATCTCAGCTCCGACGGCCAGACCATCATTTCGTCGGAACGCTCGCGCACCACCGACCATGCCGCCATGGCCTGTGTGAAGGTCAAGGTCCCGCTTGGCCCGACCGACTATAGCGGCCATTTCACCAATGAGATCTGCAACTGAAAAGCGGCGCTGGGGGGACCATGAAAATCCTGTTGTTTGCCGCGGCCCTGCTGGCGGCGGCGCCGGTCCAGGCCGCGACCCTCCTGCACCCCATGTTCGCTGATCATGCGGTGCTGCAGCGCGGCCAGCCCATTGCGGTCTATGGCCAGGCCAAGCCCGGCGCCGACGTCAGCCTGCAGATGGGCAGTGCGACCGCATCCGCGCATGTGGACAAGGATGGGCAATGGCGCACCGCCCTGCTCGCCATGCCCGCCGGCGGCCCTTACACCTTGCGCGTGACCAGTGGCGGCGATGCCCAGGAAATCCATGATGTGCTGGTCGGTGACGTGTTCCTCTGCACCGGCCAGTCCAACATGCAATTGAGTGTCCGGGCTGCCGCCAAGGCGGCGGCCGAAATCGCGGCGGCAACCGACGATTCTGTGCGCGAGCTGGCGGTGGATCGCGTGCCAAGCCCTGTGGCGCTCACGACATTCACCTCGCCGGTTTCGTGGAAAGTGGAGTCGCCGCAGACCGCGGGGGATTTTTCCGCCAGCTGTTTCTATTTCGCGCGCGAATTGCGGAAAACCGTGAAGGTGCCCGTCGGGCTGATCACAGTCGCCTGGGGGGGCACGCGGGTGCGCGGCTGGGTGAGCGCGCCGACCTTGCGCGCGACAGGCTTTTTCAATGACGATCTCGACATGCTGGCACTGTATAGCCACGATCCCGCCGCCGCCTCGCGCCGCTGGGATGCCGCCTGGGAAAGCTGGTGGCGCGCCCATGGCAAAGGCGAGCCCTGGAAGGAAGATGCCTCTTCCTGGCCGGTGGCGCCTGCTGCACTTGGGCAATGGAACGACTGGCCCGGACTGTCGCTGCCGGACGGATCGGCCGAACCCGGGGTTGGCTTTGTCGGCCAGATGTGGCTTTCCACCCGCGTGCACCTGACGGCGGCACAGGCGGCGCAGCCTGCAACATTGGCTCTCGGCCGCGCCACCGAAGAAGAAAAAAGCTGGGTGAACGGCATCGGTGTTGGCGGCAGTTCGCTGGAACCCGATGCGCGCCACGATTTACCGCGCGGGCTGCTGCACGAAGGTGACAACAGCATCACGCTCAACATCTTCTGCAGCTGGCGCAATTGCGGACTGACAGGCCCTGCTTCCACCCGCGCCATCCGCTTTGCCGATGGCAGCAGTGTGGCTCTGGACCAGCCCTGGCACCACAGGCCGGTGGAAGCCTTGATCGCGCCGCAAATTCCCTGGGGGCCGATGCATGGCGTGGGCCTGCAATATGGCGGTATGATTTCCCCCATCGGGCCTTATGGGGTGAAGGCGGCGATCTGGTACCAGGGCGAGTCCAACCTCTATTTCGCGCAACACTATCAGGCGCTGCTGGCGGCGATGATGGCGGACTGGAGGAAGCAGTTTGGCGCGAACCTGCCCTTCATGATCGTGCAGATTCCGGACTATGGCCCCACCCCCACCGAACCCACGGAGTCGCTATGGTCGGACGTGCGCGAAGCCCAGCACCGCGCCGCCGAGGCCGACCCCCATGCGGCGCTGGTGGTTACCATCGACATCGGTGATCCCAAGCTGCTGCATCCCGCCAACAAGCAGGAGATCGGCCGCCGGCTCGCCATCGCCGCGCGGCATCTGGTTTACGGCGAAGCGATCGCCCCGTCCGGCGCGCGGGTGGTTTCGGCCCGGCGTAACGGCGATTCCGTGACGGTGGCCTTCCGCGATGTCACCGGCGCCCTGGTGGCCTATAACGGCCAGCCCAATGCGTTTGAATTATGCGATGCCGCCACTTGCCACTGGGCGCGTGCGAGTTTGGCAGGCGATCACGTGACCTTGTCGGATGCAGGAAACGCAACCCGGGTGCGCTATTGCTGGGGTGACAGTCCCGTCTGTACTTTGAGCGACGGTTCGGCGCTTCCCGCCGGGCCCTTCGAGGTTCCGGTTCAATAACAGGCGCGTCCCATGATTACCCTTCACCCGGTCACGCTTGAGCGGGACGGCATCAGGCTGGAACCGCTGGCGCCGGCGCATAAGCCCGAGGTCGCCGAAGCGGTGACCGATGGCGAATTGTGGAAGCTGTGGTTCACCTCGGTGCCCGAACCCCAGGGCGTCGCCGCCTGGCTCGAGACCGCGCTGGCGGGTCAGGAACGCGGCGTCATGCTGCCTTGGGCGGTGCGCGAACTGGCCAGCGGAAAGGTGATCGGCAGCACGCGCTATCACGACATCCTGCCGGAACTGGACCGGGTCGAGATCGGCTACACCTGGTACAGGGCCAGCCGCCAGCGCAGCAAAGTGAACACCCTGTGCAAGCTGATGCTGATGACCCATGCCTTTGAAACACTCGGTTGCGGTGTGGTGGGCCTGCGCACCGACAATTTCAATTTCCGCTCGCAAGCCGCGATAGAGGCGCTGGGCGCCAAGAAGGACGGCGTCATCCGCAACTATCGCCGCCGCCGGGACGGCAGCATCGGCGATACGGTGATGTACTCCATCCTGTCCCAGGAATGGCCGGCGGTGAAACGCCATCTGGAATTGCGGCTGGAACGGCACCGGCCGGGATAAAGCAGCTGTCAGGCAAAGAGGCTGTGATCGATTCCCATATTGACATAGCCATAGCGCAGATTGCTCGGGCGCGGCCCTTGCCTGTCATAGTCCTGTTTCAGGGAGGCGAACCGGTCCAGCCCAAGATCGAGCGCCGCGCGGCGCTGGTTGATATTGTAGAGCCTGGCATTGTTGTCGCCAAAGATCGCGGTCTTGACCGCGCCGCGTGCCGGGCCAAGCGGCGTGAAGCCATATTTCTTCTGCATGCCCTGGGGAATTTCCAGCCGTCGCAGGCCTTCGATCTGCCATTGCGGCGAGCCGGTCCATAGCGCATCGGTTCCCCAGGTGACCCTTTCGGGACCAAGCCCGCGCAGCAGAATGCCCATCAGCGCGGCACAGACCCGCGGCTGCGCCACCAGGGTCATGGCGAAAATCTGGCCCAGGTCGGCATAGACATTGGTGACGCCGTATTTGGCGGGAATGTCCGCCAGGTCGCTGGTCCAGGAGATGCGGCCGGTCTTTTCGAACTCGGCGAGCGCCACCGCGGGATCGCCGCCGACATGGCGGTAGGCGGAGTGATAGATGATGAAATTGAGTTGCGGCCAGTCCTTTGCCGCCTTGCCGACATCGGAGACGGCGGCATAGTTGACCAGATTGGGAAACTGCTGTTCGGTGGACGGCGGGAACAGGCCCTTGTGCACGCAAACATTCTTGATGCCCGCCTTCACCATCTTCTCATAACCCCTGTAGGTGGTTTTCTCATCGTCCATCCGCCACGGGTACTTGCTCAATTCCTTGTGGGTATTGTCGCCCACCGTATAGCCCTTGCAGGATTCCGGTTTGAGCGCGAGGCCCGCATCCAGCGCATCCAGCCAGCCGGGACGCCCAGGCGTGAATATGCAGTGCGCGAACAGCCGGCGCGCCCCGGCTTCCTTGTTCACCCGGGCGCGGGCGTCGGCCATCTGCTGATTGGTGAGGAACCAGTCCTGCGGAATCTCGGAAGGCGCGGACGAGATCAGCGCGATCTTGGTATCGCTGTCGAGAAACATCTCCTTCTTGTAGTTGGCGAATTTGAGGTCATCGATGGTCTGTTCCTTGCCGGACAGTTCCTTATTCCACCCGGCTTTGCCGACGGCCTGGCGCATGGCGACAAAGCTGACCAGGCGGGTGTCGTCGCGCAGGAAATGGGTGTGCATGTCCATGATGAACTGGTCTTTGAGGCTGTCGGCGCGTGACTGTGCCTGTTCCGGCGTTGCCGCTTCGGCGCGCGAGGCGTCGAACAACCCGCCATAGACCTCGTTCATCGCCACATAGGCGGCCGCCATGCCGGAAGCGGTCTGGAAGAAGCAGCGGCGGTCGAGCCCCTGCTTCTTGCCCATCTCATCGGCCATCGCCAGCATGCGCGCCTCGACTTCGCGCTGCCGCGCATTCTGTGGCGCGGGATAGAATTCGTCGCTGGACACCGCCTGGGTCGGGACGGGTGTGCGATAGGGACAAAGTTCCGCAGGGCTAAGCTGGGACAATTCCTGGTCGCTGAGCAAACCGGTCATGGCAGGCACTCCCTTAAAGGACAGACATCAAGGATGCGCACTGAAGCGATCATGATACGTCATTTCGCCGAAGCGGACCACCGCGACGGCCCAAGACGGCCAAAAGAAAAGACGCGGAAGGTTTCCCTTCCGCGCCTTCTTTCCTCTCTCACCATGGCCGGCCTCCGAGCCGGCCAACCAACTTTGATCAGCAAAGAAGTTGGATGGGCGGGTTAAACCCGCCCATGGAGGGCTAGGACATATGCGCCAGCGTTGCCAGCAGCAGCAGCGCCACGATGTTGGTGATCTTGATCATCGGATTGACGGCCGGACCGGCGGTGTCCTTGTAGGGGTCGCCCACCGTGTCGCCGGTCACCGCGGCCTTGTGGGCGTCACTGCCCTTGCCGCCGAAATGGCCGTCTTCGATATACTTCTTGGCATTGTCCCAGGCCCCGCCTCCGGACGTCATCGAAATCGCCACAAAAAGTCCGGTGACGATCACGCCCATCAGCATGGCGCCCAGCGCGTCGAAGGCCTGGGTCTTGCCCGCGATCCAGTCCACCAAGGCAAACAGGACGATGGGCGAGAACACCGGCAGGATGGACGGCACCACCATCTCCTTGATGGCGGCCTTGGTCAGCAGGTCCACGGCGCGGGCATAGTTGGGCTTCTGGGTGCCCTGCATGATGCCCGGCATTTCGCGGAACTGCTTGCGCACTTCCTCGACCACCGCGCCGGCCGCCCGGCCCACCGCCGTCATAGCGATGCCGCCGAACAGATAGGGCAGCATGCCGCCGAAGAACAGGCCCACCACGACCCAGGGATCCGCCAGGCTGAAGGTCGGCAGTTCGATGCCGCCAAAGAAGCCGGTGTTCTGCGCCGCGAAGTATTTCAGGTCCTCGGTATAGGCGGCGAACAGCACCAATGCGCCCAGGCCGGCCGACCCGATGGCATAGCCCTTGGTGACGGCCTTGGTGGTGTTGCCGACCGCATCCAGCGCGTCGGTGGTCTTGCGCACATCGCCTTCCAGGCCCGCCATCTCGGCAATGCCGCCGGCATTGTCGGTGACCGGGCCAAAGGCGTCGAGCGCCACCACCATGCCCGCCAGCGACAGCATGGTGGAGACCGCGATGGCGATGCCGAACAGGCCCGCCATCAGGTAAGTCACGACGATGCCGGCGCAGATCACCAGAGCCGGCAGCGCGGTGGACTCCATCGACACCGCCAGGCCCTGGATCACATTGGTGCCATGGCCGGTGACGGAGGATTTCGCGATCGACTGTACCGGGCGGAAATTGGTGCCCGTATAATATTCGGTGATCACGATCAGCGCGCCGGTGACGGCCAGGCCGACCACGCCGCACCAGAACAGGGTCATGCCGCTATAGTCCACCCCGCCGGAGGAGAGCGCGGTGTCCATGCCGACCAGAGTGTTGGTCAACGGCCACAGCCCGATCAGCGACAGGACCACGGTGGCGACCACACCCTTGTAGAGCGCGCCCATGATGTTGCCCGACTTGCCCAGCCGCACGAAGAAGGTGCCGATGATCGAGGTGATGATGCTCATGCCGGAAATCGCCAGCGGATAGAGCATCAGCTCGAGCTTGGTGTCGCCGGAGAAATAGATCGAGGCCAGCACCATGGTTGCCACGGTGGTCACCGCGAAGGTTTCGAACAGATCGGCCGCCATGCCGGCGCAGTCGCCGACATTGTCGCCCACATTGTCGGCGATGGTGGCCGGGTTGCGCGGGTCATCTTCGGGGATTCCGGCTTCCACCTTGCCCACCATGTCGCCGCCGACATCGGCGCCCTTGGTGAAGATGCCGCCGCCCAGACGGGCGAAGATCGAGATCAGCGAGGCGCCAAAGCCAAGCCCCACCAGCGAGTCCACGACAATGCGGCTCTGCGCGGCATCGGCCAGATCAAGCTTGAGGCAGGTGGTGAGGAAGAAATAATAGCCGGCGACCGCCAGCAGCCCCAGGCCCACCACCAGCATGCCGGTGACGGCGCCGGAGCGGAACGCCACCGACAAGCCGCTGGCCAGGCCGGAACGCGAAGCTTCGGCGGTGCGCACATTGGCGCGCACCGAGACATACATGCCGACATAGCCGGCCGCGCCCGAAAGCGTGGCGCCGATCAGGAAGCCCACGCCCACCTGCCAGCCCAGGAAGAACAAGGCGAGCACGAAGATCACCACGCCCACCATGGCGATGGTGGTGTATTGGCGGTTCAGGTAGGCGCGTGCGCCCTCCTGGATGGCGGCCGCGATTTCCTGCATCCGGGCATTGCCGGCGGGCAACGCCAGCACGGATTTGATGGTCCACAGGCCATAGAGCAGCGCCAGCACGCCACAGGCCAGAACGATTTCCAACTGCATGATATTCCCTCGTGAATTGACGTTGGTGGGTCGGGGAAAACCCTTGCTCGAAGAGAGGAAGGGCTTGCGCCGATCCCCATGGCCGGGGTCACGGCTTCGGGAGCCGGACTCGCCGCTTCAAGGGCGGGGGGAGACTGCCAAAAGCCTGTTTCCTAGGCAACCGGGGGCCAGTGTCCCGATCCCGAAATTCGCATGAGTTTCATACCGGGCGCCGGGCGAATTTCGGACTCGAAGGACCCTGGCAACTCATTGATTCCAGTGTCGTTTGGTTTGGAAGTTCGCCCAGAGCCTGATA
>DATAWO010000039.1:0-28754 GCA_036267165.1 Rhizomicrobium sp.
AGGGCACGGCGGTCGGCGTGTAATTGGCCACCGCGGTGTTGGGATTGGCCGAACAGGCATAGCAGTTGGAGCCCGAGGAGACGCCGAAATTGAACGGCTCCTGCTGCGCGTTCGGTCCCACGAACTGGATGCCCTTATAGACATTGGCGGCCGCGGGAGTTCCGCTCGCGAACGTTGCGAATTGGGGCCCAATACCCTGAATTGCAGCTATTGCGGCTGCATTGGCTGGCGTGTTCGCGAGGCCCGCCGGATTGGCGGTGATCAGGCCGCCATTGGTGTGGGAATTGTCATAGACGCCGCTGGGGGTATGGCACAGCTCGGTGGCGGGGCCGCCGTTGACCAAGTTGCAGGCATAGAGCGCCCGGTTGTCATGGTCGTACCAGGGACGGCTGAAGTTATACATCGCGTCCGGGCTCATGGTGTAGTCGCCCGCGAATTCGGTATGCGCGCGGCCGCCCAGGAAGTCGGTGCCCCATTCCGCCTCCATCTTGTACTTTTTCTGATCGTCGTGGGAGTCGTTGCTGAAGGTCGCGTTGGCCTTGAAGCCGGTATAGGTCTTGTCGATGATCAGATTGACCACGCCGGCCACAGCGTCGGAGCCCCAGGAGGCGGAAGCGCCGCCGGTCACCACGTCAATGCGCTGGATGACGCCGCTGGGGATGGTGGAAAGGTCGACGCCGCCGATCGCGGGCGGGCCGCCGGAATTGGGGTTGGAGGTGACGACGCGCTGGCCGTCGAACAGAACCAGGGTACGCACCACACCCAGGCTGCGCAGGTCGACCGTATCGATACCCGCGTCACCCTGGGAGGCGTTGCCGGCATGAGAACCATTGGTTTGCGAGTCGGATTGACCGACGGCGGGAAGTTCGCGGATGGCGTCGCCGATGTCGATCTTGGCGTCGCGCTGCAGGGTTTCGGCGCCGATCACGGTGACCGGCGTGGGCGCTTCGTAACCCTGGATGTTAATACGGGAGGCGGAGACCGTGACGTTCTCGACGTTCTGGGCTTCCTGGTCCTGGGCGTTTGCGCCCGCCGACATCGCGGCGAACATGGCGGCCGCCGAGCCGCCCAGCATGAGCTTCTTGCAAAGATTATCCATGGATCCCCCCTAAGGCCCGAGATTTTTCTTCGAGGCCGCGATTGTGATTTTTTCTGGTGCTTACACGATCCCGATTATTGCATGTGACTCTTTCGCAATCTGACCTCCAAACATGTTTGGCAGTCAAGCAGCATCTGGCTCGACACACGGATAGGCTCCGCACACTGACTTTCAGTCAGGTGTTAAGCCTCCGCGATTGGAATGCCGCGCCGGGTCACGCATCTGTTGAAAGAAGGACAGCAATTCGAGGGGACGGATTTTCAGTGCGCGGGAAAGATGCCGCGCGTGTTGTGTGCGTAGCAGCATTGCGCTCACACAAGCCTATGACAATTCCTCATTTCGTGTTTCCTCTTTCGGAAAAAGAGCCAAATCAGCGGCAATGCCGCCGACCCTGCCGGAGACCTCGCGTCTCCTTGAGACGTTGTGGCCATGCCAGGAGACGCGTCTCATGGTGCGGCGCAATGAGACAAGCAGCTTCGCCCGTTGAGTGCCAAAATCTGCGCTCCTGCCGGGCTCCGTCAGCAAACTTTGCGCTGCCTGAATCCGGCGCAACACGACCGGAAGATGGAGAGCTGGTTTGTTGTTCGAGCCCTATTCGCGAACAATTTTTTCCAGCATTTCGGCGCGGATTGTATCTTTTTTGCTACGTGCTCCGCCCGGTCAGCCGCATGCCGACAGCATTTGCTTCTCGCCGGATGGAAATGCGAGGCGGCGGCAAGGTCCGCATGACGGGGGAAAAGCGTGAGCCTACTGGCAGCGCTGACTTTTACCGGCCAAGATGCGCCTCAAAGCCATGATTGCGAACACCAATCCATCTGTCGCCCTGGGATGGCAGCTACTGCAGGCCGGCAACCTCGCGGGCGCCGACGAGACCGTGCGGCCATTGCTGGCTGGCGGATTGCGTGACGAGCTGGTGCCGCTGGTGGGCGCCATCCGGCTGCAGCAGGGGCGCTTTTCCGAGGCCGCGCCGCTGTTCGAACGGGCCCGCGCGATCCATCCTACCCAGGCCCGTTTTGCTTTTCTTCATGGCAACGCGCTGGCGGGCCTGCAGCAGCTGGACCAGGCCATGTCCGCCTGGCAGGCGGCCATTCGCCAGGAGCCCAACTTCGCCGATCCGTATCTCGCTTTGGGGCGGGCGCAGCGCAAGCTGGGGCAGCAGCACGAGGCGCTGAATACCTACCGCAAGCTCCTGCGGGTCCAGCCCAGCAATGTGGACGGCTATATCGCCCTCGGATCGGTGCTGGCGGAAATGGGGCAATTCGCGGAAGCGGAGGCGCCGTTGCGGCGCGCGTTGCAACACACCCAGGACGCCAAGGTTCTGGCCGCCATTCATAACAATCTGGCGATCGTGTTAAGCAACCAGAGCAGGCATGCCGAAGCGCTGGAAAGCCTGGATCGCACCCAAAGCCTGGCGCCGGACCTGCCAAGCCTGGACCAGCGGCGCATCGACAGGCTGCACCAGTTGGGCCGCTATGACGAATGCCTGGTTCTGTACCGGGAACTTCTGGATCGCAACCCCGCCGACGCGGCGCTGCATCGGGCGTACAACAGCCTGCTCTATCGCCTGGGACGGAAGGATGAGTTTCTCGCCTCCTATGACCGCGCGCCGCAGACCCGCGAGATTTTGCTGGGCAAGGCATGGTTCCTGTCCCGGCAGAAACGCACGGCGGAAGTGGAGGAAATCTACAACACGATCCTGGCGCGCGATCCGCTGGATGGCGCCGCGCTGGCGGGTTGGGCCGGCAACCTGATGGTGCTGGGCCAACACCGGGAAGCCCTGGCGGCCTTCGAGACCATAATAACCCGCCGTGGCGCAAGTCCGGGCGTCTTCAGCGCCGCCGCCGGCGCCGCGCTGATGATCGGCGACCCGGAAAAGGCCGAGGAACTGTGCCATGCGGGATTGCGCAGTGATCCGTTCGACCAGACCTGCCTGGCGCTGCTGGGACTGGCCTGGCGGATGAAGGACGATGAACGGGACGAAGGCCTGAACGGCTATGGCAGCCTTGTCCGCGTCTTCGACCTGAAGCCGCCGGAAGGCTTTTCCAGCATGGAAAGCTTCAACGCCGAACTGGGCACCTATCTGGACAAGCTGCACCCCAGGACCGACGCCTATCTGGAACAATCGCTGCACGGCGGCACGCAGACCGAAGGCATGCTATTTGGCGCCGGCCATGCGCTGGTGGAAAAATTGCGGGTGCGGATTGAAGAGACGATCGCCAATTACATCGCCAACCTGCCCACCAACGACCATCATCCCTTCCTGATGCGCCGGGCCAAAAGCTTCCGCTTCACCGGCGCCTGGTCCTGCCTGATGCGCGGACAGGGCCGCCATGTGAACCATCTGCATCCGGAAGGCTGGATCAGCTCCGCCTATTACGTGACCGTGCCCGAGGCGACCAAGGATGCGGAGACGAAGAACGGCTGGATCAAGTTCGGCGAGCCGTCGCTGGACCTGCCGCTGAAGGAACCGATCCGCCGCGCCGTTCAACCTATACCGGGCAGGTTGGTGCTGTTTCCGTCCTATGTGTGGCACGGCACCGTCCCGCTTCAGGCAAGCTCCGCCCGCACCACCATCGCCTTCGACGCCGTACCGCGCTAGCCGCCGCCCCTCTCGCCCGCACCCATCACACGCGGCTCCCAGGCCAGACCATGCGGGGTCTTCACCCGCTCCATCGCGATCCGGGCATCGGGGCCGATCAAGCCCAAATCCACCTCGCGGTCGGGCAGGATGACGATGGTGCGCCGCCGCTCGATCACCATCACGATGACACCTTTGGTCAAGCCTTGCGCCGACAGCCGCTTCAGCACCGACATGTAAGGCTCCGCGCTCCACGGCCTGGTGACGGCGGGATCGACATGCACGACAAACAGGCTCGGCCGGGAATCGACCACCATCTTGCAGATGCTGGGTTTCCATTCCGGACCCATGCTGGGATCGGTCAGCCAGCGGCAGACGAAATTGCGGCACGATGGCGGCCGGTCGTTATAAATGCGGCAGCCGGTGCCGGCCGCGAAATTCGGACACCAGTAGTCCTTGGGCTTGTCGAGTTCGGGAATGCCCAGCACCTTGCAGCAAAGCGAACAGTCTCCGCATTGCCGCCGGCTAGCTGTCACCGGGCCGCCCCGTTCCTGCACGCAACACAGCCAGGATGCCGGGCACCGGCCTGTTCTCCATATCCCGCTCGTGAACGACTTTTTCCAGCGTTTCTATCGAGAAACCGGTCTTTTTCGCCAGGCGCTCAACATAGCCCGAGCCGTGCTGGTAGCAGCCGTGCCTGGCCAGGTCGAAATGCGCGGCGACGGCGAAGTCCGTGTCATCCGCCTGGCTTGAAAAGAGCGTGAAGACAAACAGACCCCCATCGCGCAAGGCTCGCCCGGCGGCCGCGAACGCCGCCTCCAGCTTGCCGAAATGGATCAGCACGGCCGCCGCCAGGATGGCGTCGTAACCGTCTGCATGGCCGGACAGGAAGGACACCAGATCGTCCTGATAGAGATGATCATACACCTGCTTGCCCCGCGCCTGTTCGAGCATGGCGGCGGACATATCGACACCATCAAGCCGCCCCGCCAGATCACGCACCAGCGCCCCGGCCAGTCCGGTGCCGCAGCCGGCGTCCAGAATATCCGGCTCGTCATGAGGCGCATGCGCCCGCAGCGCCTGGGCGGCAAGTTCGTGCCCATGATAGGAGCGGTCCCGGTCCCAGGACTGTGACCTGTAATCATACAGGCTGGCCAGCTGGGCTTGCGATGTCCGCTCCGGCGCCGCCGCCAGCCCCAGATGGGCCAGAAGCATCCCGACACCGCGGGAATCGCCGGGATCCTGGGCAAGGCAGGCATGGAGGTGATCGGCGGCCTGGTGATTTTCTCCCGCCTCACCGAACAGGACGCCCAGGTTATAATGTGCTTCGGCATAGCCGGGCCGGCAGTTCAATGCCCGCTCGAAGCTCATCCCGGCCTCGTCCCGCTGGCCTAGCACCTTGAAGACATTGCCCAGATTGTTGTGCGCCTCAGCATAATCGGGTTTGAGATGCAGGGCACGCTGGTAGCTTGCTACGGCTTCCTCGGGCCGTCCCAGCGCCTTCAGCACAATGGCCAGGTTGTAGTGAAAGCTCGGCCTCTGGCCATCAATGGCGATGGCCCGGCTGATCAACGCCAACGCTCCGTCAAGGTCGCCGGCACGAAAGGCCTCAACGCCGAGGGTATGCAGGTCGATCGGGTCGCCGCCATCCTGCGGTTGCGCCGGCTGGGCGATGGTTCCGCTCTTCCTGCCGGCACGGCGTTGTTTGCGGTTCATCTCTCGGCTTGTCTTGCCAGCCTTGCCCGGCGGCAAGACTAGGGGATTGGCGCAGCCCGATCCAGACATGGCGGCAATTGGGGATCAGGCCCCCGCCCGCAGTGACGCCACCACCGGCGCCAGGAAGGCTTCCCATTGTGCGGCGCGGTGAGACCAGCGGCTTTGCCGGTTGACGGCCTCGACTTGCGCGAAACGCGCCTCAGCCCAGGCCAGCGGGTCGCGCGAAGACCACATATTTCCCCCGCGCCACAAACCCGTATTCAGTAGCAACTGTCCTGCTGGGTATGGCACGGGCCGCTGTGCAGGGAACGGTATTTTTCCGATGCCACCGTACCCTTGCCGTCGGCGCTGATGTCCAGCCCCTGCGCATGCAGCGCATCCCATTGCCGGTTGGTCATGCACACTTTCGGTCCCAGCAGGCGGGAGTCGCTCTGCTTCTGCGGCGGCCGGCAATAGGTGGAGTCGGGATCGTCGGGGCTCTTTTCCACCTGCGGCAGGTTGGGCGGCGCTGGCGTCAGCGTGGTCTGCACCTGCGCCAGGGCGGGCGCGGACAAAAGCAGAAGCGCCACTGCCAGCACATATGCCTGTCCTTGCCGTCCAGCCTGTTCCATCTCAGTCGTTGACCGACAGCACCATGATGGGATCGGCGATCTTTTCCGGCGCGATTTCCTGCGCCAGCGGCAACACCGCCGTGCCGATGGCGAAGAATTCGATCACATGGGTCTGCCAGCCATGGCTGCCTTCATGGATATCCACGCCCACCACCCCTTCCGCCTTGGCGGCGGAGGCTTCGGCCTGCATGCGCTCGATGGCGATCTCGCGCGCCTCATAAAGCGCGGAGGTGAAATTCTCCAGCTCGACATTGCGGCCGACCGAACCCAGGCCCGCCAGCATGCCGCGATGCGCCACGTGATAGACGCAGGAGCCCATCACCATCTCGACCGGCCGGTAGCCCGAATGCAGCAGCGACCAGAAATCCTGGCCGGTGAGGTCGGAGGTGAAAGGGCCGCCGTCATGGGCGCGAAAGCCCTTATGCCCGTCGCCATGCACCACACCGGTGCCCAGCGCGATGAATTCCAGCAGGTTCTCGTCCCATTCCAGCCGCTTGATGGTGAGCTTGACGCCGACAATGCCGTCCGCGCCCATGGCGGTGGCTTCGGCGCGCATGCGGCTCATCGCCAGTTCGCGGGCGTGGTACATCGCCTTGGACAGGACATCCAGCTCCTGGTTCTTGCCCCAGCTGCCATACTGGATGCCGACATGATAGACGCAGCTTCCCACACACAGGCCGATGGGCTCGAAGCCCGCCTTGCGCACCAGCAGGAATTCATTGACCGAAAAATCCGAGGTGAAGACGCCGGAGGAATGGGCATCGGATCGCAGGCCCTTCAGGCGTTCCACCGCATGGGCGGGGATATTGGCGCTCATTCAGATCGCTCCCTCGGATTCGTTTGATTTGTAGGATTCGTGGTGCCGGCTGGTGCCGGTGAGCGGCGTTGCGCCGGCATGCAGATCCACCACCATCTTGAATTCATGCGGGAAACCGGCATTACGCCGGGCGTCCACGGTGGTGGCGATCACGATATGGCGCGCCAGATACTCCCGCATCTTGTTGTCGCCCTCGCGCTCGAAGCTCTGGCTGAAATTCAGATGCGCCAGCACGCCATTGCCTTGGGGACGGGCATTGGCGCGCAGGTCCTGATGGGCGCGGCTGCGCACCCGCTCCCACAACCGGCTCAACGCCTGGGATTCGACATTGCCGTACCAGGCCATGGTGGAATTGCCGCGCCAGTCCTGCATCCATTCATAATGCGCCCCGACCGCGATGCCGGTGGGCACCACATCGGCTTCCAGCAACTTGACGAACTCCAGCGCCGGCACCGTGGCGACGATGGGATCGCCACTGGGCGCAAGGCCTTCGACATGCACCGCGGTTCCTATCAGGGTGAAGTCCATGCTGTTCTCGACACCCAGCGGAACGGTGCGCATCTTCACGTCCAGCACGGCATTGGCGCCGGCGGCGGAAGCCTCTTCCTTCAGACGCTGCAGCGCGCGCATCCAGCCCTCGGAATGACCCAGCGTCCAGGACCAGCCATAGTGCCACCAGCAGGTGGCCGCGACGGTAGCGATGGGTTTCAGCCCATGCGAACGGGCGATCATGAGCTCGGCGGGCGTCAAAGTGGCCATCCAGGGCAGCGCACCCTGACGCACGCCCTGCAGACGGTCACGTATGGCGGTGGGCACATCGCCGGTGCGCAGGCATTTCTCGATGTCGGCGACCCGCGCGGCGCTTGCATCCCGCTGGGCCTGGGTTTCGGCATCCGGCTTCTTGAAGATATCGAACAGGGCCATTCAGCCCGCCATGAAGGAGGAGAGAGACGCACTCAAGGCCTGGGCATGCTCGCTCACCTTGCGGGTTTCTTCCGACAGTTTCGCGAACCACTCACCCGGCTCGATATTCTTGGTGTTCAGCACAATGCCGCGCACCACCATGGCGATGGTGGCCTTGAGCCGGCCATTCTCGATCGCCAGGCCGTAATGGTGCTCGCCCAGTTCGACCGTGACGCCGGTGATCTTGCCGGTCTTGGAGAACAGGCCCCGGCTTTCATGCACCGTCACCATGTCCGGCATGGCTTCCTTCAGCCGCAGCGCGAAAGCCTTGAGGTTGCTTTCCACATCCGCCCGGAACCGGCGCAGCCAGGCCGCCTGCATGTCGAAATTCGCGTCGTCGATCATTTTTGCAACGCCGCCGCGTTGATGCCGTGCATGCCATGCACCAGCCGGTCGCGGATCGCGGCCAGCTTGGCCTCCCGGTCGCGGTCGCCGGCGGCGACTTCGCGCTCGATGTCGATCACTTCCTGCATGCTGCGGATGGATTCCTCGGCGACCTGGGCCAGAACCTCGATGTTGCGCGGATCCCCGCCCAGGCTCCTGGCCGCGCTGGTGGCGGCATCATGCGCGCCCTTCGACGCCAGGAGCGTGATCTGCCGCGCCGCCTCATCCAGCTTTTCCGACTCGGCGGCGGCGCGCGCGATGTCCACCTGCACCACCGCCTGGCTCGCCACCGCCATCAGGCGGGGAATGACCACCAGAAGCGCGTTGGAGATTTTCATGATCCGGGTTTCCGCCGCCTTGCGGTTCTGCCCGATGATGGGGATCAGCAGGGCGGAGCCCACCAGATTCTCCCGCATCTCGGCGATCTTGCCGCGGAAGTTGGCGATCGCCGAGCGGAACTCCATCACGTCGGCGGCATCAGCCGGATCCTGGGTCTCAACCGCATGCAGGCGCAGCGTTTCCAGCTCCTGCTGGGCACGGTCGAGCGCGATCTGGCCGGCCGCGATCTCGATCTTAAGGCCATGCAGGCTCTTGCGGATGGCGTCGCCCTGCTGGTCCAGCATCTGCACCGCCACCGTCAGGTCGGCCTTGATCTTGCGGGCCCTGGCCTGCTCCTGATCCATCAGGTCGAGGAATTTCTTGCGGTTCTCCAAAAAGCCCTTGAAGGCGGTATGGGCGTCCACCGCCGCGCCGATCAGCTTGCCGATAAAGCCCTGGCGCGCGGGCTGGCCGTCCTTGGCTTCGGCCTGCAGGTCCTGGATGCGCAGGATCTTGATGCCGTCGATCACGGTGGCGGCGATCTGGCCGACCTCGCCGGCGTCGCCCAGCCTGACCCCGGTCAGAAGCTGGCGGGAGGACTGGGCGATGCCCGCCAGCACGCCTTCGCCATGCGCCAGCAATGTCGCGGTGTTGCGGAAATCGATCTTCGCGGCGGACCCTTGCGCCGCCGCAAGCTCTTCCGGCTTGAGATTGGCGACTTCCACCAGCCGTTCCGGCTCGGGCTCGACCGCCAGCCGGGGATCGGCGCCCGCCGGCACCGGCGCCGCCACCACAGGCGCCGCAACCACAGGCAGGCTGGGAGGCGTGTCCAGATCATCGAACGCCGAAAGGTCCAGCGGCGGTGCCGGTTTGTTGTCTGACATCCATGCTCTCCGGGAACAGCGCGCAACAATAGCGGGCCGAGCATAATCGGCAGACAAGACAAAGAACAAGCGGGCCCTGAACAAACGGGCTCCGGGCCTTCCGGCCCGGAGCCCGCCCAAATTTACCCAATCATCAGATCGTCACATTGCCGGTCTTGGCCGCCTTCACCAGATGATCGGCGCAGCGATAGGCCAGGGCCGAGATGGTCATGGTGGGGTGGTTACGCCCGCCAGTGACGAAGCTGGAGCCGTCGATCACGAACAGGTTGGGCACGTCATGGGCGCGGTGATACTTGTTCACCACGCTGGACTTGGGATCATTGCCCATGCGCGCGGTGCCGCGGGCATGCGCCCCGCCCTTGGAATCGTTGATCTGGTCGGCCCACACCTGGGTGGCGCCGGCCGCCTTCAGGATCTCCACCGAACGGTCGATGAAGAACTGCATCCCCTTATAGTCATTCTCATGACTGGTGGTGGTGATGCGCATGGCGGGCAGGCCCCAGGCGTCCTTCACATCCGGATCGAGGTCCACCGTGTTGGTCTCCACCGGCAGCTGGGAGATGAAGTTCACCATCGTCAGGCGGCGGTTGGCCTGTTCGATCAGCGCCTTCTTGTAGCCGGCGCCCCAGCTGGGCGCGCCATGCGCACCGGCCAGGCCGTACTGGATCGGCGACATCTGGCCGCGCGCGGTCATGCGGCCGCCGCCATAGAAGCCGCGGTTCTTCACGTCATTGGGGACATAAGACAGAACCGCAGCGCCGGTGACGCAGCCCTTATACTCGTTCAGCGGATCGGTGAAGAGGCCCGAGGCGCCGCCGCCATTGCCGGTCATCAGATATTTGCCGACGATGCCGCTGGAATTGGCCAGGCCCTGCTGGAAGCGGTTGGACTTGGACAGCAGCAGCAGGCGCGGGGTCTCGGTCCCGTTGGCCGACAGGACCACGCATTTGGCCTTCTGGAACACTTCCTGGTTGTTGTTGGCCTTGTCGAAATAGGTCACGCCGGTGGCGCGGCCCGACGCATCGACATTGATCTCGCGCACATAGGAATGGACGCGGATCTCGCAATTGCCCGTCGCCACCGCGTAGGGGAGCAGCGCCACCGCCGAGGACGAACGCGCCTTCACCTGGCAGCCATAGCCCGAGCAGGCGCCGCAATTGATGCAGCCCGAACGGCCATTGTAAGGCTCGGTGATGATGGCCGCGACATTGGGCGTTACTGTCAGGTTGAGCTTTTCCGCCGCCTTCAGCATCAGCGCGCCGGAGCTTTTCAGCGGCTGCGGCTTGACCGGATAGGGCTTGGACATGGGTGCAATCAAGGGTCCCGCGCCTTTCAGAGCCGCGGGGCTCGGGCCCGAGATGCCGATCTCCCACTCGGCCTGGGTATAATAAGGCTCGATTTCGGCATAGGACACCGGCCAGTCGGCGACGCCGGTGCCGGCCATGGCGCCGAAACGGCTGGCCTCATCGAACTCATACGGCAGATGCCGCCAGGATGACGCGCCATAGGTGACGGTGCCGCCGCCCACCACGCAGCCATAGTCATGGTTTCCCGTCACCGCCTTTTCGCTGGCATTGCGGCGGAAGGTGTTGCGCTGGGTCTTGGGGTCGGACAAGAGCCGGTCTTCCGGGGACGGGAAGCGGTTGATCAACTCGTCCTTGTTGTAATCCTGCTCATGGCCATAGGCGCCCCAGGGGCCCTGCTCCATCACCACGACGGAAAAACCGGCCTGGGAAAGCTGCTTGGCCATCACGCCGCCGGCAGCGCCGGAGCCGATCACCACAAAGTCGACTTCTTCCGAGGGACTGAATTTTTTCATCGCGTTTCTCCCTCAAGCCTTGTCATAGGCGCCGAACGGGGCGCGGAAATTGAGACTGTCGTCAAAGCCGATCTGCTGCCAGCCGACCTTGTGATAGTTGCCGCCATGCTGGGGCGCGGCGAACATGCCCATGATGGTGTGTTCGCGCACCGTGCGGAAGAACGGCGTCTTTTCCATCGCGGTGAGCAGCGCGATCTGCTGGTCGGACGGCAGCGAGGCGAACGCCTTGCCGCTGGTCTGGGCCGAAAGATCGGCCAGGCCCTTGGCGTAGATGTCCTGCTTGTCCTGGGCGAAGGTGACCAGCGCGGTGTCGATGAAATAGATCACCTGGGCCTCGCGGGCGCCGGGCGTGTCGGTGGTGGGATAGATCTGCGCCGCCATGGCGTCGATATCCGCCGCCTGCTCGCGGCTGAAATAGGTGAAGGCGCCCATGGCCTGGGCTTTCTCCGCCGCCGCAACCTGGGCCGGCCAATTGGCCGCCAGCCACGCCGCGCTCGAGGCGCTGAAGGATTTGAGAAGGAAGTTCCGTCTGCTGTCGCTCATGACCGCTTCTCCTTTGAAGCTGACTGTTTCAGATACCGGGTGATGCCGTGCGGCGCCACATTCACCGCGCCATACATGTTGCCGTTGGGGGCGACGACCACGCCTTCGCCCGCCTTATCGTCGGGAACGAAGGCGTCGGGCAGCGCCTTGGAGATGCTGCCGATCCACACGCCCTTCTTCCAGCCGGGATGAAGGACTTCCGTGGAATCGGCGTCAATCGCATAGAGCCGGTCGCCGGTTATGTAGAAGCCGCTGGGCCGGCCGAACTGTTTCCACTCGTCCAGCAGCTTGCCGTCCTGGCTGAAGATCTGGATGCGGTTGTTGGCGCGGTCGGCGACAAACAGCCGGCCTTTTGCGTCAAATGCCAGCGCATGCGGGTTGTTGAACTCGCCGGGGCCGCTGCCGGGCTTGCCCCATTGCTTGATGAACTTGCCATGGGCGTCGAACTTCATGACACGCATGTCGAGACCCGCGGGAATGAAGGGATTGATCGCCGCATGGCCGTCGGTGACGAAGATGTCGCCATTGGGCGCGGTGATCACATCGCTGGGCGACTGGAAATGGGTTTCATCATCGCCGCGTTGGCCGGCGGTGCCCAGCCGCATCAGCACCTTGCCTTCTGGCGACAGTTCGACCACCTGCAAGCCCTTGGTGCCGTCCTTGGAGATGGCGCCGTCGGTCACCCAGACATTGCCGTGACGATCAACATGCAGGCCATGCGGAAACACGAACAGGCCGGCGCCGATGCTCTTGATCGGCTTGCCGGTGGCCATGTCCAGTTCGACGATCGGCGCCTTGTCGGAGCCGTCGCAGCTGTT
Source organism: Rhizomicrobium sp. (assembly GCA_036267165.1). Classification (GTDB taxonomy): domain Bacteria; phylum Pseudomonadota; class Alphaproteobacteria; order Micropepsales; family Micropepsaceae; genus Rhizomicrobium. The sequence goes on from DATAWO010000039.1 coordinate 12,551, forward strand.
GGCGCCGCAGCGGTCGATGGCCCAGATCTCGCCATGCGGCCCGCGCTCGATCCCGGCGCTCGAGCCCCAGTCACCGCCCGATGGCGGCTTGGCCCATTGATGTTCAGGCGCGCCATAGGGCTGTTTCAGGTCCTCGGCCTGAGCGGCCAGAGGAAGACAGATAAAAGCCAGCGCGACAGCGAATTTCAAAATCTTGTTCCTTCCCCGATGGACCGATTTCAGCCCTGTATTCAAGGGACGCTATCCCCCGGCACAGGGCGCGTCAAAGCGGCAAAGCAGGCCACGGCCTCTTATTTTACGCTGCGATGCAGCATGGCACTTTGCATGGCAAATTCGCGCATGGTGCCCCCAATACTGGTGCCTTAAGGTCGCCGCTGTCACAAACAAAAGAGCATGAGATGAAGATTCTGGTCACCGGATCGGGCGGCATGATCGGCAGGAAGCTGGTCGAACGGCTGATCAAGGATAAGACGCTGGGGGGCAAGTCCATCGAGGCCCTGACCCTGGTGGATGTGGTGGGTTCCCCCATTCCCGCAGGTGCGCCGAAGACCAGCAAGGCGATTGTCGCGGATTTTTCCGAGAAGGGCGTCGCCGCCACCCTGATCCAGGATCGCCCCGATGTGATCTTCCATCTCGCCGCCATCGTCTCAGGCGACGCCGAAGCCAATTTCGAGAAGGGCTACAAGATCAACTTCAACGGCAGCTGGGAGCTGTTCGAGGCCATTCGCCAAGAGGGAGAGAAGCAAGGCCAGAAGAGCTCTTACAAACCGCGCCTTGTCTTTGCGTCTTCGCTGGCGGTGTTCGGGCCGCCTTTCCCCGAGTCCATTCCGGATAGCTTCGCCACCACGCCCACTTCCAGCTACGGCACCCAAAAGGCGATGACCGAGCTGCTGCTGGCCGATTACAGCCGCAAGGGTTTCATGGATGGCGTGGGCGTGCGGCTGCCCACCATCTGCATCCGTCCGGGCAAGCCCAACAAGGCGGCATCGAGCTTCTTTTCCGGCATCCTGCGCGAGCCCTTGGCGGGACAGGAAGCCCCGCTGCCGGTGGGTGACGAGGTGCGCCACTGGTTCGCCAGCCCCCGCGCCGCGGTGGGCTTCTTCATCACCGCCGCGACCATCGACACCGCACCGCTGGGGCCGCGCCGCTCCATGACCATGCCGGGCGTTTCCGCCACGGTGGGTGATGAGATCGAAGCCCTGCGCAACGCCGCCGGTGACAAAGCGGTGGCGCTGATCAAGCGGGTGGAAGATCCCTTTGTGGCGAAGATCGTGCAGGGCTGGGCCGGCCGCTATGACGCGCATCTGGCGGGCGGCATGGGTTTTGCCGCCGAAAAGAATTTCGGCGAGATCATCAAGGTCTATCAAGAAGACGAAATGGGCCAATGAGGTTTTCGCGGCGGGGCATATTTCCGGCCATCGCCGGCAGCGTGGTGGCGGGCAGCGCCGCCGCCGATCCCAGCGATGATGAGGATGATCCGCCCATGCCGCTCAAGCTGGTGGCGCTGGATATCGGCGGCACATTGATCGCCGATCATGGCGAAGTGCCCGATGCCATGCTGGGCGCTTTTGCCCGCCACGGTATCACGGTGACGCCCCAGGAGTTCAGCGAATGGCGCGGCGCTTCCAAGCGCAGCATGGTGCGCCATTTCGTGACGCGCGAACATAAGAGCGAGGCGCTGATCGAACCCATCTATGCCGACTTCACCGTGACCGTCACCAAAGCCTATGAGAATGTGCAGCCCATCGCCGGCGCGGAACAGGCGCTCAAGGATTTGCGGGCCATGGACCTGATTCTGGCCACCACCACCGGCTTTGATGGGCCGCTGACAAAGGCCATCATCGCGCGGCTGGGCTGGCAGCATTATTTCGTGGCCAGCATCACCAGCGATGACGTCACCGATGGCCGGCCGGCGCCCTACATGCTGTTTCGCGCCATGGAAGCCGCCCATATCAACGAGACGGCGGTGGTGATGGCGGTGGGCGACACCCCGCTCGATCTTCAGGCCGCCAACAATGGCGGCATGGGCGCGGCTATCGGGGTCTATTCCGGCGCTGCGACAGAAGACCGCTTGCGGAAAGAGCGCAACAGCGGCGTCTTACCCAGCGTCGCGGCCCTGCCCGACCTGATCCGGCGCGGCCTGCCGCTGTCGCATTGCCGCTCATAGCAAGAACCGAGGGGAAGCCATGAAAAAGCTGATGATCGGCGCGATGGCCGCACTTGTGCCGCTGGCTGCGATCGCCGCGCCATCCGCGACCGACTGGGCTTCTTACGGCCATGACGCGGGCGGCGGCCGCTTTTCACCGCTGACCCAGATCACGCCGGAGAATGTGAGCCAGCTTCAGGTCGCCTGGACTTATCACATGAATCCCACGCCCGGGATCAAGGCGGGCGGGCGCATGCCGACTTCGACCACCACGCCGCTGGTGGTGAACAATGTCCTTTATCTGGGCACGCCCTATGGCCGGGTGGTGGCGCTGGATGCGAGCACGGGCAAGGAGCTTTGGGCCTATCAGCTTCCCGGCAATGACCAGCCGCCGTTTCGCGGCCTGACCTATTGGCCGGGCGACGGTCCCATGGGTCCGCGCATCATCTTTGGCAGCGCGCAGGGCCGCTTGATCGCGCTGGAAGCCAAAACCGGCGCGCCGGCAAAAGGCTTCGGCACCGACGGCGTGGTGGACACCAAGACGCCGGAAATCATGAATGGCTTGCCCAACGCCTATTACGGCTATTCCTCGCCCGCCAATATCTACAAGAACCTCGCCATCATCGGCTCGCGCGTGCAGGAAGCCCCCGCCAAGGGTGCGTCGGGCGACGTGCGCGCCTGGGATGTGAAGACCGGAAAGCTGGCCTGGACCTTCCATACCATTCCGCGGCCGGGCGAGAAATTCCACGACAGCTGGGAAGGTGACGGCTGGCAGCAGCGTTCCGGCGTCAATATCTGGAACATGCTGACCATCGACGAGAAGCGCGGCATCGCCTATCTGCCGATCGCCGCGCCGACCTTCGACCGCTATGGCGGCGACCACAAAGGCGCCAACCTGTTCAGCGACTCGGTGGCGGCGGTGGATGCCAACACCGGCAAATATCTCTGGCACTTCCAGGCCGTCCATCACGATATCTGGGACTATGACCTGGACACGCCGCCGGTGCTGCTGGAGGTCAACAGGCGCGGCAAGCACATCCCCGCCATCGCGGTGATGAACAAGGACGCGCTGCTGTACATCCTCAATCGCGTCACCGGCGAGCCGATCTTCGGCGTCACGGAAACGCCGGTGCCCAAATCACCGGTGGCCAGCGAGACCGCCTGGCCGACCCAGCCCATCCCCAACAAGCCGCCGCAGCTGGCGCGCTCCAGCTTCTCGCTGGATGAAGTGGCGGACCTGACGCCGGAACAGCATGCCGCCTGCGAGGCGATGATCCAGAAAGACCATCTCACCGGCTCGCAGCGTTTTGAACCCATTCCCGCCGATCACGGCATTGTGCGTTTCCCCGGCGGCGAAGGCGGCCCGGAATGGGCGGGCGGCGCCTTCGATCCCAGGCTCGGCCTCTTCATCGTCAACACCAACAATTTCGGCTACACCGAAAAGCTGGTGCCGCAGGCCAATGGCGAATGGGGCATGGTCTCGGGCCGCTTCGTCGACCGCAAGACCGGGCTTTACTGCCAGAACCCGCCCTGGGGCCAGCTCACCGCCGTCAACGTCAATACCGGCGACATCGCCTGGCAGGTGCGGCTGGGCATTTCCGACCAGCTGCCCGAGGGCAAAAAGGATACGGGGCGTCCCAGCAATGGCGGTCCCATCGTCACCGCCAGCGGCGTGACCTTCATTGCCGGCACCGACGACCAGCGCTTCCGCGCCTTTGACAGCAGGACCGGCAAGGAGCTGTGGACCTATCACCTCGACTATTCCGCCCATGCCACGCCGGTCACCTACAAAGGCAAGGACGGCCGGCAATATGTGGCGGTGGTGGCGACCGGCGGTTCCTATCTCGCCAGTCCCGCCGGCGGCGACAGCCTGATGGTGTTCGCGCTTCCCAAATAGAGCCAGCCCAGCAGTCGAATTGAGTAGTCCCTCTACACTCTCCATGGGCGGGCTTGACCCGCCCATCCAGTGCAACAAACACCGTAATTGCGGCTCTGGATGGCCGGCTCGGAGGCCGGCCATGGTGAAGATGAGCGAAGCAATCCGGGTTATTTCAATCCGATGTACAGTTAACGATACGTCAGGTCGTCCACCCGGCCCAGGTCGGTGTTGAGCACACCCACCGTGACGATGGCGAAGGTCAGGACTTCGGTGCCCTTTTCCAGATGGCCCGAGACGGTGGTGGCCGCCTTGTCGCCCAGCGCCATGATGATATGGGCGTGGATCTTGCCATTCACGATATAGCCGTTCATGCCGATCAGGTCAGCCGGCGTGTTGGGCGCACTCACATACATGTCGGGCACCGGATAGTCGCGGCCGGCGACATTGTGGACGCGATAGCCACGTACCGAGCCGATGCCGGACAGGATCACCGCATTCTTGATATGCTGCGCTTTGACCTGCTTTTCCATTTCCGTCAGCAGGTCGGTCTTGAACTTCATCCGCAGCACCAGGATGCGGTCGAAGCGCCCGCCGAGGGCATAGGAATCGGGCACCTTGGGATCATTGGGCCGCGCATCTTCCGCGGTGGCGGGATGGCGCTGGATCTGGGCGGCCGCCGGCAGCAGCGCGATCAGGAGAAAGGAAATAAGACAGACCGGCAGCTTCATGGGGCACCTCCGAAAGGGCGGAGGCTAGACCAAAGACCGGAACTTTTGGAGTGCGCTCAGGAGAAGAGCTGGATCACGCCATAGACGATCCCGAACAGGATCGCGAAGAAGCCCGCCACGATGACCACCGAGACCCAGAAGGGAAAGGCGCCGCCGCCATTGGCCAGCTTGGTCTCTTCCTTGCCCTGTACATCCGCAGACATGGGAAATCTCCTTCGGGCGGGTCTTTTAGAACTCGGCCAGTATTTGTCAATTGCCGGGCTGCCGCTCGCCCAAGCTCGCGGCGCTCAAATCGATCCACCGGATCGATTTGGCCCGCTGTCGCGGGTCGCGCCTCTCAGACCGCGATCGGCGCCTTGATCCCGGCATGGGCCTGGTAGTTTTCCAGGGTGAAGTCCTCATAGCGGAAGGCGAAAATGTCGGTCACCGCCGGGTTCAGCTTCATCGTGGGCAGTGGATAGGGCTTCCGGGCCAGCTGGGCATCGGCCTGTTCCAGATGGTTCAGGTAGAGATGGGCGTCACCGAAACTGTGCACAAAGTCTCCGGGCCTCAATCCCGTCACCTGCGCCACCATCATGGTCAACAGCGCGTAGGAGGCGATGTTGAAGGGTACGCCCAGGAAGATGTCGGCCGAGCGCTGATAGAGCTGGCACGACAGCCGGCCATCGGCGACATAGAACTGGAACAGGCAATGACAGGGCGGCAGCGCCATCTTGGGCACGTCGGCCGGATTCCAGGCCGTGACGATCAGCCGGCGGGAGTCCGGATTGGCCTTGATGTCGCGGATCAGGTTGGCGATCTGGTCGATGGTGCCGTCGGTGCGGCTGGGCCAGGAGCGCCACTGATAGCCATAGACCGGGCCCAGCTCGCCATTGGCGTCGGCCCATTCGTCCCAGATGGTGACGCCATGTTCCTGCAGCCAATGCACATTGGTTTCGCCGCGCAGGAACCAGAGCAGTTCATAGATGATGGATTTCAGATGCACCTTCTTGGTGGTGACCAGCGGAAAACCGTCACCCAAGTCAAAGCGCATCTGATGGCCAAAGATGGAACGGGTGCCCGTGCCGGTGCGGTCGCACTTTTCCACGCCATGGTCGCGGACGGCACGCAAGAGATCGAGATATTGCTGCATTTATCAGGAGTTCCCGTGGGCCTTCAAAAATTAACCCGCGCCGCCTATATTGTGAAGGTCATCCGGGTTCGCCCGGGCGACTATGGCGATAAACGACTGTGTAATAAGCAGCCCGGACCCGGGGGCGGTACCCGGCGCCTCCACCACAAGCCCACTTTCCTCAAGTGGGTTTCTGTGGGGGCGAAACAGGATCGACGGATGTGTAAAGGCAGTTCTTTTGCCCGGTATGGTTCCGCCGTCATCGGACTATTGTTTAGGTGCCAACGATAATGAAATGGCCCTCGCTGCCTAACCTAGGTTAGCCAAGCGCGGTTTCGGGAGAAGTACCGGGCAACAGAAACTTCTCCCACTTCTTTTCTATTACTGTGTAATCCGGATAGAAACATCGCCCCTGCGCGACACGATGGCGACTTCCGTGTTGGCGCCGCGGCGGCGCAGCCGCAGATTCACCCGCGCATCCGCCAATTCCAGATCATTGATGTGCAGCTCCTCCAGGAATTTGGGCAGCTGCGGATTGTGGAAACGGATTTCGCGCTTGGCATGGCAAAGGTCCAGGCCCAAACAGGCCTGCAGCAGCGCAAACGGCACCACGCTGGCCCAGGCCTGGGGGGCGCAGGCCACCGGATAAAGCGTGGGCGCGGTGCCGCGCCGGCGGGGAAAGCCGCAGAACAGTTCGGGGAAGCGCATCATCTCCATATGGGCGGCGGCCTCGAACAGGCCCTCGAAGATGGCCGAAGCGCCGCGCTTGAGGCCGTAGCGCGACAGTCCCAGCGCGATCAGGGCATTGTCGTGCGGCCACACCGAGCCATTGTGATAGGACATGGGATTGAAGCGCGGCGCATCCGAGGCCAGGGTGCGCACGCCCCAGCCCGAAAACATTTCCGGCGTCATCAGATTGTGGGCCACGGCCTGCGCCCGTTCCGGCGCGGCAATGCTGCTGATCAGCACCTGTCCGGCATTGGAGCTGCGCACCCGGCACGGTTTCTTCGCGCCGTCCAGCGCCAGGGCATAAATGCCCAGCTCCTCGATCCAGAAATCGGCCTCGAATTTGAGGCGCAGTTTTTCAGCCGCCGCGGCGAGGCCGGGCACCGCCTGATGCTCGCCCAGCGCCGCCGCCATCTGGGCGGCGCCCCGCTTGGCGGCATAGACGTAAGCCTGGACTTCGCTGAGCGCGATCGGCCCCGTCGCCAGGCTGCCATCGGCATGCATGATGGAGTCGGAGGAATCCTTCCAGCCCTGGTTGGCCAGGCCGTTTTCGCTGACCCGGTAATATTCGACAAAGCCGTCGCCGTCGCGGTCGCCATACTTGTCGATCCAGTTGAGCGCCGCCTGGATGTTGGGCCACAAGGTCCGGATGGTCTCTTCATCGCCGGTGCGCTCGAAATAGCGCGCCGCCAGCAGCACGAACAGAGGCGTCGAATCCACGCTGCCGTAATAATGCCCGAACGGCACCTCGCCCAGCCGCGCCATTTCGCAGGCGCGCGTCTCATGCAGGATCTTGCCGGGCTCGGCGTCGGCGCGCTCGTCCACCGTGGTGGCCTGGTGCGCCGCCAGATATTGCAGCACGCCGCGCGCCAAGGCCGGATCGAGCCACAGCATTTCAAGCGCGGTGATGATGCCATCGCGGCCAAAGGGCGTGGAGAACCAGGGCGTGCCGGCATAAGGATATGGCCCTTGCGGGGTTTCGGTGACCAGCATGGAGAGATCCGCGCTCGCCCGCACCAGCATGCGGTTGGCCAGTTCGTTGCTGGAGGTGACGCTGCCGCCCAGGCCGGTCAGGCGCTGGGCCGCGCGCCGCGCCGCGCGATAGGGTTCGGAGAAGGCTTCCATTTCCGGCGCGCGCGGCAGGCTTGAATCGGTGCAACGCACCGTCATCACCATGGATATCTGCTCACCCGGCTTGAGGTCGAGGGCATAAAGCGCCTGGCTCTTGGACAGTTGCCGCGGCGGCGGATCGAAACAGATTTCGCTGCGCCGCTCGATCCTGTCCAGGCCGAGATAGCGGAAGATGGTCTTGGCGCCGCCGATCACCGCGCAGCTGATGTCGCCGCGCTTTTCCCGCTGCATGCCCCGGATCTCGAACAGGTCGGCGAAATCGGCGGCGAAATTGATCGTCAGCCAGCATTTCCGCGCCCGGGCGTCGAAATTGTGGATGGCGATGCGTTCATGGCAGGTCCCCTGCCAGAGGAATTTGGAACGGCGGACGTGCAGGGTCTCGCGCGGCAGCACGATGGTGCTGCCCTGGTAGATGTCGGGATTGGAGAGGTCCACGGTCAGGACGACATTGTCATTCTCCACCGCGCTGGAAAGGAACAGCGGCCGCTGTCCGTCGATCAGAAGCTGCACGCCGGAAAGATAGCGGGTGTCGTTGCAGAAAATGCCGCCGGGGGTGAGCCCCGGAGCCACGCAGTCGCCCAGCGCATCGAACAGGCCGAACATGTCGCCCTGTTTCAGGGTGCGCGGCCAGCGCTGCTGGATGGATTCCGTCGCCTGAATGTAAAAGCTCGAAATATCGTCAGGCGAGTCCGGGAGGGTCTTCGCCTCCATACTATCCCTCATCGTCAAATCACTCCGCCGCCACCGCCACGGCTTCGTCGGATGTGGCAAGCTCCTGGTAGATTTTCACATATTCCCGCGCCATGGCGCGGGCGCTGAACCGTTCCTCGAAGCGGGAACGGATGGTGGGGCGAAACAGCTGGCCCAGCTTTCCGACCGCCGCCACTGCGTCCTCCACGCCGTCCACCACAAAGCCGGTCAGGCCGTCTTCCATGATCTCGGGGACGGCGCCGCACCTGAAGGCGATCACCGGAGTGCCGCAGGCCATGCTCTCGATCATCACCAGCCCGAAGGGCTCCGGCCAGGAAATAGGAAACAGAAGCGCCCTGGCCTGGCCCAGGAACCGCGGCTTGTCGGCATCCCCGATCTCGCCGATGAACTCCACATGCGGGCTGTTTTCCAGCACCGGCCTGACCTGTTTTTCGAAATAGTCATGGTCGACCGGATCCACCTTGGCCGCCACCTTGAGGGTTAAGCCGGCGCGGCCTGCGATTTCGATCGCCGGCAGGATGCCCTTGTCGGCGCAGATGCGGCCCAGAAAGGCCAGATACCCCCCTTCGCCCTTGCCCTCCTTCAGCAGGGCTTCCGGCAGGCCATGATAGACCGTGCCGCGCCAGTTGACCGGGGGCACCGGCTTGCGCTGATGGTTTGAAATGGACACCAGCGGCATGTGCGGAAAGGCACGGTAGATGTCGGGCAATTCTGGCAGGTCCTGGCGGCCATGCAGTGTGGTCAATGTCTTGTGCGCCAGCCGGCGAAACAGGGGATAGTGAAAAAAGTCGATGTGAAAATGCAGCACGTCGAACGCATCCTGCCGGGCGGCGACCTGGTCCATCATGATGACATTGTAGGGCGTGGAATTGTGAATGCCCGCAAGCCTGAGCGCGCAGGGCACGATGGGCTCCAGGGTGGCCTTTGTCACGGAATCCCCGGAGGCGAACAGCGTTACATCATGACCCAGCGCCACCAATTCCTCGGTCAGCCAGGAGACGACCCGCTCCGTGCCGCCATAAAGGGTGGGCGGCACACTTTCCACCAGGGGGGCGATCTGCGCGATTCTCATGACAAGGACCCCTGGAAGGACACGGATGACAAGGTTTATTCACAACGGTATTTCGGTGCTTTGGGTTCCGTTTTCCTTCGCAAATGCGTTAAAATAGGGCTGCGCGGGTGGGAAAAGGGCCTTGTGCAATTGACTCCATAAGCGCCGCGCTTAGTCTCGTGAGCCCTATGGCAAAAGACTTTATCGGCTATCAGGCTCTGACCGACTCGGCCCTGCGCGGCGTTGTGCGCGACGCGCTGCGGCGCATCGAAAAGTCGGGCCTGATCGGCGCGCATCATTTTTACCTGACCTTCAAGACCCATGCCGAAGGCGTGGACATTCCCGATTTCCTGAAGGAGCAGTATCCCGACGAGATGACCATCATCATCCAGCACCAATATTGGGCGCTGAAGGTGAAGGAGGATTATTTCGAGGTGACGCTGACCTTCAAGAAGCTGCCGGCGCCGCTGCACATCCCTTTCAATGCCCTGACCGCCTTTTTCGACCCCGGCGTACAGTTCGGGCTTCAGTTCCGCGCCGAAGGCGAGGCGCAAAAAACTGCGCCCGCCCCGGTCGCGGTGCCGACGCCGGAAAACCAGGCCGAAACGCCGGAGCCGGTGGCGCCCAAGCCTGTCCCGGCCGGTGAAAAGCCCGGCGAGGTGGTCAGCCTGGATTCCTTCCGCAAGAAATAACCTATTTCGAAAGACGAAAATTCCATGACCAAGACCCGCACCGAAACCGACACTTTCGGGCCCATCGAAGTTGACAATAGCCGTTATTGGGGGGCGCAGGCCCAGAGGTCTTTGGGCAATTTCAAGATCGGTTGGGAAAAGCAGCCCGCCCCGATCATCCGGGCGCTGGGCATCGTCAAGCGCGCCGCCGCCGAGACCAACATGGTGCTGAGCGGGCTGGATAAGACGATCGGCGAGACCATCGTCAAAGCGGCCCAGGAAGTGATCGACGGCAAGCTGAACGAGCATTTCCCGCTGGTGGTGTGGCAGACCGGCTCGGGCACCCAGTCCAACATGAACGCCAATGAGGTGATCTCCAACCGCGCCATCGAAATGCTGGGCGGGACGATGGGCTCCAAGAAGCCGGTCCATCCCAACGATCATGTCAATATGAGCCAGTCGTCCAACGACACCTATCCCACGGCCATGCACATCGCCTGCGCCGAGGAAATCCAGCACCGCTTGCTGCCGGCCCTCAAGCATCTGCACACCGCGCTCGCCGCCAAGGTGACCGCCTGGGCCGACATCATCAAGATCGGGCGCACCCATACCCAGGACGCCACGCCGCTGACTTTGGGCCAGGAATTTTCGGGTTACGCCACACAGATCGCCAATGGCATTGCCCGTATCGAACAGACCATGCCCAAGCTGATGGAACTGGCGCAGGGCGGCACCGCAGTCGGCACCGGGCTCAATGCGCCGGTGGGCTTCGACAAGATGGTAGCCGAGCATATCGCCAAGATCACCGGCATGGCCTTCACCACCGCCCCCAACAAGTTCGAGGCGCTGGCCGCCCATGACGCCATGGTGTTCAGCCATGGCGCCATCAACACGGTGGCCGCCAGCCTGTTCAAGATCGCCAATGACATCCGGCTCTTGGGTTCTGGCCCCCGTTCGGGACTGGGCGAACTGGCGCTGCCGGAGAACGAGCCCGGCTCCTCCATCATGCCGGGCAAGGTCAATCCCACCCAGTGCGAGGCCATGACCCAGGTCTGCGTGCAGATTTTCGGCAACAATGCGGCGCTGACCTTTGCCGACAGCCAGGGCCATTTCGAACTGAATGTCTACAATCCGGTGATGGCCTACAACTTCCTGCAGAGCGTGCGGCTGATGGCCGATGCGGCGGTCAGCTTCACCGACAATTGCGTGGTGGGAATCGAGCCGCGCCGCGACAATATCAAGGCCGGGCTGGACCGCTCGCTGATGCTGGTGACGGCGCTGGCGCCCAAGATCGGCTATGACAATGCCGCCAAAATCGCCAAGACCGCGCACAAGAACGGCACCACCCTGAAGCAGGAAGCCGTCAGCGGCGGCTATGTGACGGCCGAGGAATTCGACGCCGTGGTGCGGCCCGAGGACATGATCGCGCCGAAATGAACGGTCCCGGCCGGCTGCCTCGCGCTGATATCTTTTGATGCCCATCAAGCGGATCATTCCGGCCCCCGGACACACCATCATCCAGGAGCCCGGCAAGGTCTCCTACTGGCAGAAGGAGTATCACCAGAGCGCGGCGGACGCGCATGGCGTCTCCACCGCCGATTATATCCACGCCATGCATTTCTTCCTGATGCAGGCCGGGGCGCGCGACGTGCTGATGATCGGCTGCGGCGGCGGCACGCTCGCCACCATGCTGGCGCGCAGCCATGTCGCGGTGACGGTGGTCGACCTGCACAAGCTCAGCTTCGAGATCGCGCGCAAATATTTCCATCTGCCCCATGAAGTGACCTGCCATGTTGCCAACGGCATCCAATATCTGAAGGCCAATCGCCGCCGCCATGACGCCATCGTGCTGGATGCCTTTGGCGAAGGCGGCATGCCGGCCGCGTTCATGGAGCCAGCCTTCTTCAAGCTGGCGCGGGCGCGGCTCAAACCGCGCGCCTCCCTGTTCCTGATGAATGTGATTGTGGACGATGACGACGACCGCACCCCCGACATTCTGGTGCGCGCGATGCGGGCGCAGTGGGGCCGCGTGCGGCTGCTGGACACCGACGGCTGGACAGACCGCAACGCGGTGATCACGGCCGGCGCCGTCACAAAGCTGAAGAAGCCCAAAGTGCTGATACCGCCCCGGCCGGGCGGCGCGAAGCTGGAACGCCAGCTCGACATACTGGACTGGAGGCCCGTTCGTTGATGAAAATGGGCCGCTGATGTTGAAAAAACGCTCCTTCACCCTGTCCGGACATCGTACCAGCGTTGCGCTGGAAGCAGAGTTCTGGGCGGTGATCGACCAGGCTGCTCAACATGAAGGCAAATCGCTTGCCTCCCTGGTGGCCCAGATTGACGCGATCCGCGCGGAGCGTCCGCTGGCCAGCGCGCTCAGGCTTTACGCGCTGGCGGCGAAACAATAGCCTTTCCCGGCAACAGGAAACCTCCCCGCATGATCACCCTCTATCACCATCCCCGCACCCGCTCCTCGCGCTTCATCTTCCTTCTGGAGGAACTGGGCGTGCCCTATGAAATCCATCGCATCGCCAGGCTGCGCCGTCCTGACGGCTCCGGCGGGGTGGATCCGGAAAATCCCCATCCGCACGGCAAGTCGCCGGCGCTGAAGGATGGCGACTCGCTGGTGTGGGAATCCTCGGCAATCGCGCTTTATCTCACCGACCGCTTTCCCCAGAACGGCCTTGGCCCGGTGGCGGGCGATCCCCTGCGCGGCGCCTATGTCAGCTGGCTCTCCTATTATGCGGGGGTGATGGAGCCGGCCTGGATGAGCGCCTATATGAAATGGGAAATCCCGCGCGGCACCGCCGGCTGGGTCAAGACCGATGAGGTGATGGAGTTCATCAACGCCAAGCTGGAAAAGAACCCCTATCTCCTGGGCGAGAAATTCAGCGCGGTGGACATTCTGGTCGGCACCACCTTCAAGCTGTTCATGGGTTCGCCGATCCTGGAAAAAACCGATCTGCTGGAAGCGTATGTCAACCGCGTCCACAACCGGCCGGCTTATGCCCGCGCCCAGGCCAAGGAGCTTATGTAGGGAAGATGGGGGCTGAGATCGTCAACCTGAATCGCGCCCGCAAAGCCAAAGCCAAGGCGGACAAGGACAAGACCGCCGAGGCCAATCGCATCCTGCACGGCACGCCCAAGGCTTTGCGGAACCTGGCGAAGACCGCCGCGGACAAGGCGGATCAGGCCCTTTCCGGCCACAGGCTGGAAAACAAGGACGACGATAATTAGATGGGCTTTTGGGGCCCCGCGTTCTAAAATCGTTCTCATGCCTTCAGATTCCGTGAGTGCGCCATGAGCGGCTATGGCGACCGCTATTCCGATCCCCTGGACGCCGCCTTCAGCGAAGAACCCGAAACCGTGCCCATTCCGCGCGAACCGCCCTATCTGGGCGGGCTGAACACGGAACAGCGCGAGGCGGTCGAGGCCGCCGACGGCCCCGTGCTGGTGCTGGCCGGTGCGGGCACCGGCAAGACCCGGGTGCTGACCACGCGGCTGGCCCATATCCTCGCCACCCGCCGCGCCTGGCCGGGCCAGATCCTCTGCGTCACCTTCACCAACAAGGCGGCGCGGGAGATGAAGGAACGCATCGGCGCGCTCATTGGGGGCGTCGTCGAGGGTATGCAATGGCTGGGCACCTTCCACGCCATCGGCGCCAAGATCCTGCGCCGGCATGCCGAGCTGGCGGGGCTGAAATCCAACTTCACCATTCTGGACACCGACGACCAACTGCGGCTGATCAAGCAATTGATCGACGCGGAAGGCATAGACGAGAAGCGCTGGCCCGCCCGCACCCTGGCGGCGATGATCGATGCCTGGAAGAATCGCGGCCTGCGCCCCGACGAGGTCTCCGATGGGGAATCCCAGGGCTATTTCTTCGGCAAGGGCAAACCGCTCTACCGCCAGTATCAGGAACGTCTGAAGGCGCTGAACGCGGTGGATTTCGGCGACCTGCTGCTGGAGACGCTGCACATCCTCAAGACCCATCCCGACATCCTGGCCGATTACCGCGACCGCTTCCGCTACATGCTGGTGGACGAATATCAGGACACCAATGTCGTCCAGTATCTGTGGCTGAAAATCCTGGCCCGCAACGAGGACGGCCGGCCCAGCAATATCTGCGTGGTGGGTGACGACGACCAGAGCATCTATGGCTGGCGCGGCGCGGAGGTGGAGAACATCCTGCGCTTCGAGCGCGACTTCCCCGGCGCCAAGGTAATCCGGCTGGAGCGCAACTATCGCAGCACGCCTGCGATATTGGGCGCGGCCTCGGGCCTGATCGCCGCCAACAAGGGCCGGCTGGGCAAGACGCTGTGGACGGAAGGCGATCCCGGTGAAAAGATCCGGGTGATGGGGGTGTGGGACGCGGAGGAGGAAGCCCGCAACGTCGCCTCCGACGCCGAAGACCTGCATCGCCAGAATCATCCCTGGGCACAGATGGCGGTGCTGGTGCGCGCCTCCTTCCAGATGCGCGAATTTGAAGACCGTTTCATCTCACTGGGCCTGCCCTATCGCGTGATCGGCGGCCCGCGCTTCTATGAGCGGGCGGAAATCCGTGATGCCATGGCTTACTTGCGGCTGATCGCGCAGGGCGATGACGACCTGGCGTTCGAGCGCATCGTCAACAGGCCCAAGCGCGGCATCGGCGATGCCTCGGTGGCGACCTTGCACGCCTTTGCCCGCGCGCGTGGCCTGCCGTTGCTGACGGCGGCGCGCGAGGTGGCGGAGACCGACGAACTGCCGCCCAAGGCGCGCAAGGCGCTTGCCGAACTGGCCGCCAATTTTGCGCGCTGGACCGAGACCTCGAAAGTGCTGCCCCACACCGAACTGGCCGAGATGGTGCTGGATGAATCGGGCTATACTGACATGCTGAAAGCCGACAAGTCGGCGGAAGCGCCGGGGCGGCTGGACAATTTGAAGGAATTTGTCCGCTCGATGGAGTCGTTCGACACCCTGCACGCCTTCCTGGAGCATGTCTCGCTGGTGATGGAAATCGCCCAGGATGAATCCGGCGACCGCATCAATCTGATGACCCTGCATGCGGCCAAGGGGCTGGAGTTCGACACCGTCTTCCTGCCGGGCTGGGAGGAAGGCCTGTTCCCCAGCCAGCGCACCATGGACGAGAATGGCGTTGCCGGGCTGGAGGAAGAACGACGGCTGGCTTATGTGGGCTTGACGCGGGCGCGCCAGCGCATCCGCATTTCCTTTGCCGCCAACCGGCGGGTGCATGGCTCATGGCAGGCGGCGCTGCCGTCGCGCTTCGTCAAGGAAATCCCCGAAACCCATATCGATGCCGTGGCGGATGAGGGCTTTTACGGCGGCTATGCCGGTTTCCGCGACAATGGCCACGCGGCGGAATTCGGCAGCAGCTACGATTCCCCCGGCTGGAAGCGCGCCCAGGCCAACCGCGCAGCCGCTGGTGCGGTGCGCGCCCGCCCGCCGCTGATCGAGGCGCAATCCTGGAGCGTGCAGACCTCAGACCCGACGGCGAGCGCCTATGCGCGCGGCGACCGCGTCTTCCACCAGAAATTCGGCTATGGCCGGGTGACTTTTGTCGAAGGCAACAAACTGACGGTCAATTTCGACAAGGCCGGCGAGAAGCGGGTGATTGACCAGTTTGTGAGCAGGGCCTGAGCCTCAACTCCCATTGTCATGGCCCGCGAATGCGGGCCACCCAGGTGAAGTCACGACAATATCTTAATTTACCGATTTTTTTGAGGTGGCCAAACCATGACAAGTTCTATTGTTGAATTTTGGCGGCAATCCAACGGAGCCATACATCCCCAAGATACCGATGTCCTGGCTACCGTCCCTAACTTGTTCAATCTTGATTTCCCACCGCCTGCTTATGTTGGGGATATCGAAAACGCTCGAGTTATCTTACTGAACGGGAATGGCGGTTATAAACCCGCGGTAACGCCGCTAGAATTCCCAGATAAAATTGCTGTGGAGCGAGCAGTAAGCCGCCTTCACCATCCGGTTCCAATAGAATCAACCGACGTTTGCTCGTATTACGCGGATGCGAACTACGCGCACTGGCTCCA
>DATAWO010000040.1:0-1897 GCA_036267165.1 Rhizomicrobium sp.
ATCATAGGCCAGCGAGGCCAATTGGGGCGGCGCCGCGCCATAGACATTCTTGTATTTCTCGGTGAAGGCGCCGTCGGCATCAGGCTCGGGCGCGGCGAACCAGCCGCCATCCAAGGTCTGCTCCTTTGTGATGGCGGCGTCATCCCACAATCCCGTGCCCAGCAATTTCACCTTGGCGGGATCGAGACCATTGAAAGCCAGTGACGGCGCGATGGCGCGAAGCACGCCGCCGCCTTGCGCGATCAGAATCGCGTCCGCATTACTTTTGGCGACCGCCGCCGCAGGTGCCATCACGGCGGCGGAGTTCGGTGCGAAATGCTCGACATCGGCATTGGTCGCGTTCACGCTTTTCACGGCCTCGCCGAAGGCGTTTGCCACCACGTCGCCATACGGCGTCTGGGGCACCATCGCCGCGAAATTGTGATGACCTTGCGATGCCGCGTAGGAGACGATGCGGCGCACTTCGTTCTGCGGCAGGAAGGACAAGAGATAGACGCCATTGCCCGCCACGCTGCGCTCGGTGGAAAAAGCCAGCACCGGCACGCCACGGTCGCGCGCGAGCGGCGCGACGGCGGAAACCGACGGCCCGAACAGGGGTCCGACGATGATCTCGGCCCCCTGGCTCAGCAATTTGCTGGTCGCGGCGGCCGCCTGGTCGGGCGAACCTTCATCGGCGGTCATCAGCAAAATCGCGCGGTTGCCGCTATCGAACAGGGCCAGTTCAGCGGCCTTGAGCATGGCGGCGGCCAGAGCCCTGGTCGCAGGCGTGCCGCTCGAGAAGGGCAGGATAATGCCCACGCGCACCGGCGTGGCATTGGCCGCCATATTGGGGAGGCGCAGATAATTGCTCTGGTCCCGGGTCAGTGGATTGGCGGCGACGGGCGGCGGGGGCGGCGCGAGCACCGGCAGCGGCGCGGGCTTGGGCGGTGTGCAGGCGCTCAAGGCGGCTATCGCGGCCACACTGGCAATGGCACAAAGGCGTGTAAGCAAGGTCTTCCGGCGAAATGGCGCGGCAAAAATCATCTTCGGGTTCCCGGCGGGGAGAATCTGACGGTCCTACTAGAACGCCGGACGCCGGTAAACCGCAACATCTTGGCGATTTGAAGGAGGGCGATTCGGGCTTGGCGCTTGGCCTTTATGTCACGGCCACACCCATCGGCAATGCACGCGACATCACCTTGCGGGCGCTGGATACGCTCAAGGGTTGCGACTTGATTGCCGCCGAGGATACGCGCGTGACCGCCAAACTTCTGGCCATTCATGGCATCGCCAAGCCGCTCACGGCCTATAACGATCACAATGCCGAGCGGGAACGGCCGCGCTTGCTGGAACGGCTGCACCGGAAAAGCCGCATCGTCCTGGTAAGCGACGCCGGCACGCCTTTGGTCTCCGATCCCGGTTTCAAGCTGGTGCGCGCCGCAATCGAGGAAGGTGTGGCGGTGCATGTCCTGCCTGGCCCCTCGGCCGTGCTGGCGGGCCTGGCGCTGTCAGGCCTGCCGTCGGACCAGTTTCTGTTCGCGGGCTTTCTTTCCAGCAAGATGGGCGAGCGCCGCACCGCGCTGGCGGAATTCAAAAGCGAACGCGCCACCTTGATCTTCTTCGAGTCGGGGATGCGGCTGGCGGCCTGCCTGAAAGACATGGCAGAGATTCTGGGTCCACGCAGCGCCGTGGTGGCGCGTGAAATCACCAAGCTGCACGAAGAAGTCCGCCGCGGCGGCGTGGCCGGGCTTGCCGAGTTCTATAAACAAGAAGGCCCACCCAAAGGCGAGGTGACGTTGCTGGTGTCGGGAGCGCCGCGCGCCGAAATCGATTTCGCCGTGGTGGATGACGCGCTGGCCAAGGCGCTGGCTTTCATGCCGCTCAAGCCGGCATCTGAACTGATCGCGGGGCTTCTGGG
>DATAWO010000041.1:0-47112 GCA_036267165.1 Rhizomicrobium sp.
GGCACAGGCTTGATGGGCGAAGGCGTGACGGTGTGCTGCGACAGCGGGCCGGTGGTGCGCGGCGGCAGTTCGGTGTGCGGGGCGGCTGCGATGCGCGGCGTGATGTGGGTGTTCTGCGCCGGCGCTTTGCCGGCAGGTGTGCTTGCCTGGGGCGCCACCACAAACGGCGCCTTGCTGGCGGGTGCTGCCGGCGCGGTCGCGGCCGCCTTGTTGGCGGCAATGGCGTTCTGCTTGGCGCGCTGGTTCAGGACGAGCGCCGCAGCCGTCAGGGCAACAACGATCAGCACGACCAGCAGCGGAACCAGATAGCGCGGCTTGGGCTTTTCCTCGACTTCGGCAGCCTCATCCTTGCTCCACAGGCCGGCAAAGCGGCCACGGCGTTCGCTTTCGGCTTTTTCCGACGCCGCGCGCGCGGAGCGGCGCGCCTGGGCCAGGAAATTCTCCGGCTGGGGCGTGTCGGCGAAGACATCGGCGAAATCGGGCGGCGGCGCGAAGGGATCAGATGTGTCCGGCGGAATGTCGAACGAGAAACCGTGCGGCGTGCCGGGTGCGGTGAAGGCGCCGTCCGGCTCGTTGCCGAAGGCGGGGAAGGGCGGCGGTTCATGCGCCGCCGGTTCATAGGCCGGTGGTTCGGCGAAGGGTGGCGCTTCGAAAGCCGCAGGTGCGGGCTTTTCGCGCGCCGGGG
The DNA here is from genome assembly GCA_036267165.1 of Rhizomicrobium sp. GTDB lineage: Bacteria > Pseudomonadota > Alphaproteobacteria > Micropepsales > Micropepsaceae > Rhizomicrobium. The sequence continues at coordinate 686 of DATAWO010000041.1, forward strand.
CTTCATAGGGCGGCGGCTCGACCGGCCGCAACACCTTGGCGCGCAATTCGTTCAACAGGTCGGCGTGATCTTTTTCCAGCGCCTCGATCCGGTAGGACATGGCCTGCATCGAGGTGTCGAACTTGGCGGTGGGGTCGTAATTCTCAAACCGGTCGGCCATGCCGCTGACCGAACGCTCGATACCGTCCAGCCGGCGTTCGAACTCCGCATCGGGCAGGCGCATTTCCAGCCGCGCGATGGAATCTTCCAGCCGGTTGAGACTTTCCTCATGCTGGGCGCTGCGCTTCTGGTTTTCGACCTGATCGGTGGCGCGCTGGTTGGCGGAGGCCTCGATCTTCTCCAGCGCATGATCCAGGGCATTGGTGTTGAACTGGGCGGACTTCTCTGCCGAACCCAGCCGGCCGTCCAGTGACGCCAGCCGCGTTTCCACCGCGCGTTCCGCCGCTTCGGTGCGTTCTTCCGCGGCGCGCTCGCCGGCGTCCAGGCGTGCCGCCACCGCCCGCTCGCTGGCGTCAATGCGCGCATCCAGCGCCTTGTCGGCGGATTCCGAATCCACCCGCATCTGGCCGACGCGGCCCGCCAGCTGTTCCAGGTTGGACGTCAGCGTCACCACCTGGGTGGCGGAATTGTTGGCGGTGGCGGTGATCTGGTCGGCCAGCCGCGACAGGCCCTGATGCAGCGCCTTGACCGCGTCCTTGATGCCGTCATGGGCGGCGGTCCGCTCCAGCCGCTCCAGCCGCTCGTTCAGCGCTATCACGCTCATGCCAAGCTGGTCGAAAGCCTGGGCCTGTTCACGGGCGGCGATGTTCATTTCCTGGGCGGTGCGCGACAGGACGCGATTGGATTCGCCGTGATTGCGCTCGCTGGAATCCAGCCGGCGGGCAAGGCCCCTGAGCTGGTCCTCGATGCGGCGCCAGGCGTCATTCGATTCGCTCTCGCTGCGGCCAACCCGGGCCATCATCTCTTCGGTGTCCCGGCGGCTGGCGGCGGACTGGGGCAGGCCCCAGCTGTCCAAGGCGGCCCCGGCGGGGGCGCGATTCTCAAAAGGCATGTGGGCAAGCTCCTCTTCCATGCCGGAAAAGCTGCGCAAAATCCGTCTTGTGAGCCATTCTCCGACCGAAAGGCCTTCCCGCCGGGCAGCGGCCCGCGCTGCTTCCCGCGCTTCTGGCGGGATGCCGGCCACATTCCAGGGAAGCTCTGCGCGCATTTCGACTCACTGGCACCGCACACCCGCTATAGAAGGTACTGGGGGCCACATATAGTGTAAAGGAATGTTGACCAAACCAGCGGCTGTCCAGCCGATTCTGTGCTTACTCATGCACAGATAGTTGGATTGTTTTGCTTAACCGACGATGAATCCGGCGACGAATTTCGCGATCATTGCCGGCCCTCGGTGCCGCGAAGCCGCAGAGGTTCGCTGTCCGGCTTGCTGGGGGCGGCGCTGGCGGCGGCGGGGCTAGCCCAGGTGGTGACGGAACTGGCGGGGCCTTCCGGCCTGGGCGGCGGCAGCCCCATATCCGTGGAAAACAGCACCGCGACATAGACCGTGTCGCCGTTCACCGCGGCGCCTACCCCGGCATGGTCGTAGCCCGCGAAGGCCATATTGTCCCGGTGGGGCGGGCTTTTGAGCCATTCGTCCAGGAAACGGCGGGCGAAATCCTCCACCGCCACGCCACCCTGCTTGGTGTAATGCTGCGCCGCGAGGTTTTCCCCCAAAAGGCCCTGCCATTTGGCGTCCTGCTGCATCAGGAGGGAGGCGCTGGTGGCGCCATCCGGCCCCTGATGGGCGAGATAATTTTTGGTCGCCATGTCGGAGGCCCGCGCCCGCGCCACCTGGGAAAGCTCCGCGTCCGCCGCCAGTGGCTTGGCTTTGGGATCGAGCTTGAGGCGTTCTTCCTCCACCAGCACGGCAATGCGATTCTCAAGCGCCCCCATCTGGGTCTTGGGATCGGGCGCGGGCGGCGGCCCCGCCGGGACTTCGGCGCAGGCCGAAAGCGCCAGCGCGGCCAGAAGAAAAAATGCCGGGCGAATCATGATCAGGTTCAGAGTATCTCGAACAGCCCGGCCGCGCCCATGCCGCCGCCGATGCACATGGTGACCACACCCAGCTTTGCGCCGCGCCGCCGTCCCTCGATCAGGATGTGGCCGGTCAGCCGCGCGCCGGTCATGCCATAAGGATGGCCGATGGAGATGGCGCCGCCATTCACATTGGTCCTGGCGGGATCAAGCCCCAGAACGTCCATGCAATAGAGGGTCTGGCTGGCGAAGGCTTCGTTCAGTTCCCAAAGATCGATATCGGCGACCTTGAGCCCCTGACGCTCGAGCAGGCGCGGCACCGCCTTGATGGGGCCGATGCCCATTTCGTCGGGCTCGACGCCGGCCGCCGCAAAGCCCCTGAAGATGCCCATCGGCTTCAGGTTCTTTTTCGCCGCCATGTCCTCGCTCATCAGCACGCAGGCCGACGCGCCATCCGCGAACTGCGAGGCATTGCCGGCGGTGATGTATTTTCCTTCCGCGATCTGCTGGCCGCCGGCATGCACCGGCTTGAGCGCCGCCAGGCCTTCCAGCGTGGTGTCGGGGCGGTTGCATTCATCATGGTCAACGGTGACTTCGACCATGTTCTGGGCACCCGTGGCCTTGTCCACCTTCTTCATTTTGGTGGTGAGCGCCACGATCTCGTCCCTGTATTTGCCGGCGCCTTGCGCGGCGGCGGTGCGCTGCTGGCTCTGAAGCGCATACTGGTCCTGGCGTTCGCGGCTGACGCCATAGCGCTGCGCCACGATCTCGGCGGTCTCGATCATGGTCATCCACAGCGCGGGCTTGACGGCCAGCAGATGTTCTTCGGTGAAGTGGCTGAGATTGATGCCGCCCATCTGCACCAGCGAGATGGACTCCACGCCTGCGCCCACCGCGACGTCGGTGCCGCCGGTCATGATCTGCTGCGCGGCCATGGCGACGGCGTTAAGGCCACTGGAGCAATAGCGGTTGATGGTGACGCCGGCGGTCGAAACCGGACACCCCGCCCAGATCGCGCTTTCGCGGGCGATATTGTTGCCGGTGGCGCCTTCGGGGAAGCCGCAGCCCATATAGACGTCTTCGACTTCGCCCGGATCGATGCCGGCCCGCGCGATTGCGTGCTTGACGGCATGGCCGCCCATCACCGCGCCATGGGTCTGGTTGAAGCCGCCCCGCACCGACTTGGCCAGGCCGGTTCTCGCGGTGGAAACAATGACGGCCTGGTTCATGCAAAGGTTCCCGAAGGGAGGTTGGCTGACCCTAGCCGTTCAGGCCTTTGGCTGCCAGAGCGGGGTATCGCAGGGTGAAGGTGACAGCCAGGCCCAAGGCGATCACGCTGACCGCGACGCTTGCGTAGAGCGGCAGTTGCGGATCAAACGCCACCGCGCCATCGGCGGCGGCCATGGCCAGGAAGGCCGCCGTCCATGCCGCGGACACAAGATAATTGACCTTGAGAAACAGCTGCGCCGGCCATCCCGCCTCGCGCGGGTCGAGCCGTGCATAGTCCATCGAGAAAGGCCGTTTCCAGATGAGCGGCAATCCCAGGAGCAGGAACAGAAAGGCTTCGGCGATGAAACGCACGCTCGCCAGAGACAGGTTGGGATCGAGAAAACCGCGTCCCAGCGCCAGCGCCGCGAACAGCACGAAACTGCCGGCATCCAGCAGCCTGAGCGATGGGCTTTCGACAAAATCGCGGATGGTAACGACGAAGGCGGCCGCAAAGGCGACCCACAAGGCCAGATCGGCGGAGAGCCGCGACAGGACCGCAAACAGGATGAACGGCGCGAAGCCGATGATCAGATTCATGCCGCCCTCGACACCCCATGCGGGTGGCCCGCAGGGCTGAAAAGAACGGGGCGCGGTGTTGTCCCCCCCGCGCCCCGCCATCCTTGAAATGCCGTTACTGTGCGGCGGCGGTGGTGGGATTGGCCTTGGACTTGGCGAAATAGCCCCACAGCCGGATCACGCGCGCGCTGGCGGGATTGGGCTGGTTGATGCCGGCGAACGTCGTGGCGGCGGCGGCATACTGGCCGGTGGCGGTCTGCGCCATGCCGATCACCATGTCGGCTTCCGCCGGATCCGTGGTGCCACCCTTGCTCTTGGCCAGCTGGGCCGCGGTGATGGCTTCGGGGAACATGCCATAGCCATAGAGCGCCTCCGCCAGTTTCACATTGTACTGGCCGTTCTGCTTGGCGCCGGCGGCGATCTGCTGCGGCATGGTCTTCTTGTCGGCGTCGGCCTTGGCGTCCGGCGGCGCATAGCCGGTGCCACCCAGTTTTTCGGCCTGAACCGCATCACCGTAGAAGGCCAGCTTGTTCGCGGTCGAGCCGACCAGCGAGGCGTCGGACGGGCTGATCTTGGTGCTCCGCAGGAACATCAGGCGGCCCATATAGACATAGTCGATGTCGCGCATGCCCTTGGTGGTCAGCGCCACACCCATGATCTGGTTCCAGTCGTCGGGTTGGTTGTAGTTGGCGACCAGGGCCTCCAACGTCTTTTCGGCGCCGGGCTCGTCCTTCTGCTTGACCTGCGCGGCCAGCACCACATCCAGATCGTTGCGCTCGGGCTTCCGGCCGGCGGCGGTGGCGGCGTCGATATTCTTCTGCGCGAGCTGGGCCGCGCCGGCAAAGTCGCCGCCCAGATAAAGAGCCTGGGCGATCAGGGCCTGGTCGGCCGCAGGCGGCGGCGGGGTGGTGGCCAGATACAGCTTGGCGTATTTGGCGGCCTTGTCGTTGTGCTTGGACCTGAGCGCCAGCTGCAGCGCCGCGCGGTAAACCGCGCTCTTTTCGGTCTCGGGGATGACCGTCGGATCGGTATCGGCGGCGGCTTCGGCATCCACATCGGCGGCGTCCAGGTCGTTCATGCCGACATGCACGCTCATGGTGAAGCGGTCGATCATCAGATTGTCATAGGGCGTGCGGCCGTCGACTTTCTTGGCGTCATCAAGCGCGGCCAGGGCTGCCGGATAGTCCTTCTTGTTGTTCGCGGTCTGGGCCGTGCCCAGCGCCTTGCGCACGGCTGCGGTGAGGGGAGGGGCAGCGGGGGCATCCGCGGCATCGGCGATAGGCGCCGCGCCAAGCAGAAGGCCCGCCGTCAAGGCAGCGAAGAGATATTTGCTGGTCATAAAAGTTGTCCCTTTGTGATGCGGCCGGTCGGCCGGCGAAGAAGCCCCTGTTGGGTGTCCTATTGTGAGCGGATTTGCAACTTTACTGTGGCGGAGCGCCGTTTCCAATAAGGTCGGCGGTACGCAATGTTGCGCCGCAACAAGCTCTGGCGCGGGCGGGCGGCGATGCCGTAAGACTTGTTTACCAAGTACTGGCAACTTGGAAGTTGGCCTCCTCGGCAGCGGCAATGGAACAAAAACTCTTTCGGCTGGACGGCAAAACCGCCTTTGTTTCGGGCAGCCGCGGCCATTTGGGCTCCGCCATGGCGCGGGCGCTGGCTGAGGCGGGGGCCCATGTGATCGTCAATGGCCGCGACACTGGGGCGCTGACGCGTTTTGCCGCCGGTCTTGCGGACCAAGGCTTTTGCGTCGAGGCGGCGGCGTTCGATGCCCATGACGTGGCGGCAATTCGCGACTTTTTCGGGCGGCGCAAACGGCTCGACGTGCTGGTCAACAATATCGGCTTCATGCAGTCCCGGTCCTTCGCCGACCTCGCCCCGGACGATTTCGCCGCCACCTATGGCGCCACGGTCACCACCGCTTTTGAATCGGTGCGCGCGGCGCTTCCCGCGCTCAGGGCCGCCGTGGCGGCCACCGGCGACGCCAGCGTGATCAACGTGTCCTCGATGTATGGCCGGGTGGCGCCGGACGGACGGCTATATGACCGGCGCGAGCAGCAGAGCCCGTTTCACTATGGCCCCGCCAAGGCGGGACTTGAGCAGCTGACCCGCCACCTCGCCGCCGAACTGGGGCCGGAAAAGATCCGCGTCAATGCGCTGGTCCCGGGCGCTTTTCCCAAGGCCGGCAAGATGCCGGCCGGGCTTGAAGCCCGCCTCGCCGCCAGGACCATGCTGGGCCGCATCGGCGAGGCCGGCGAAATCGCGGGTCCGCTGCTGTTCCTGGCTGCGCCGGCATCGACTTATGTGACAGGCTCAAGCCTGATTGTTGACGGCGGTTGGACTGCGTGGTGAGTCCCGCAGGCTTGAGATAAGGAATGCGAATGGCGTTTCTGTCCTCGTTCCGGATCGGCCAGCAGACGATCTATCCCGAAGAGCTGTATGAGCGGCTCAAGGGTTTCGCGCTCCTGGAGAATGTGGGCGACGCGGCGCTGCGCAACCTGCTGTCGGAATCCAATTGGTTCGCGCTGCCCGGCGGCATGCTCCTGGAACGCGGTGGCGAGAACAACGCCGCCCTGTTCCTGGTGGTGACCGGCAGCCTGGGCGTCTTTGTCGAGGGCGAGCAGGGTCAGCGCCAGGTGGCGCATATCCCAGCGGGCGAGACGGTGGGCGAAATGTCCATCATCGCCGGCTCCAGCAATCACAGCGCCCAACTGGTGGCGCTGCGCGATACCGAGTTGTTGCGCATTTCGCCGGACGGCTACGAGGCGCTGATCGCGCGCCATCCCCGGGTGATGATCAATCTGATGCAGATGCTGGTGAAGCGGCTCAAGGACGCCAATCGCGGGCGCTCCAGCCAGTCCCGGCCCAAGACCTTCGCCATGGTGCCCTTGCAGGAGGGTCTGGGCGAGGTGCCCATCGCCCAGCGCCTGGCCAATGCGCTGGCCGGCATGGGCTGCCGGGCGGCGGTGCTGGATGCCGGCGCCTCCGACCAGACCGCGGAATGGTTCAACAGCTTTGAAGCCGCCCACGATATCGTTTTCTACCGGGGCGATGCGCCGGACAGCCCCTGGACCCATCTGTGCCTGCGCCAGGCCGACCGCATCTTTCTGCTGGCGCGCGCCAACCAGCCCTTGCCGCTGGCGCCGCTCGGCCTGCCCGCCTTCAAGGCGCGGGCCTCGGGCCTTCCGGACCTGCTTCTGCTGCATCCCGACGGCGCCAGCGCCGTGCTGCCGGACCATTTCTCGGTTCGCAGCGGGCTGTTCCGCACCCATCACCATCTGCGCGCCGGCCACCAGGCCGATGTGGCGCGGGTGGCGCGTTTCATCGCCGGCCGCGCGGTGGGGCTGGTGCTGGCGGGCGGCGGCGCGCGCGGTTTCGCCCATATCGGCATCATCAAGGCGCTGAAGGAAGCCGGCGTCCCCTTCGACCAGCTCGGCGGCACGTCGATGGGCGCGGTGATCGCGGCGGGGCTGGCGTGCGAATGGGGCCTGGAGGAAATGCGCGAGCGCATGCGCGCGGTGTTTGTCGACGACAATCCCCTGTCGGACTTCACGCTGCCCCTGATCGCCCTGCTGCGCGGCAAGAAGGTCAGCAAGCGGCTGCGCGAGCATTTCGATGAAGCGGCGATCGAGGAATTGCCGCTGCCTTACTTCGCGGTTTCCTCCGATCTCACCACCGGGCGCATCCATATCCATCGCGACGGTCCCCTGTGGCGGGCCCTGCGCGCCAGTGTGGCGTTGCCGGGCATCCTGCCGCCGGTCACCCATCACGGCCATCTGCTGGTGGATGGCGGGGTGATGAACAATCTGCCGGTGGATGTGATGCGCGACCAGGCGGGCGGGGCGGGGCCGATCATCGCCTGCGACATCACCGGCGAAGTCGATCTCCAGGTCCAGGACAGCCGCTATGGCGAACGGCCCTGGTGGTGGCTGATCGGCCAGCGCATGCGCGGCAATCCCTCCATCATCTCCATTCTGATGCGTTCGGGCACGGTGGGTTCGGAAGCCCAGCGCCGCATCGTGCGCGAGCAGTGCGACTATCTGATCGAGCCGCCCATGCCGGACATCCAGCTGCGCGACTGGAAGAAGTTCGATCAGGCGATCCAGGAAGGCTATGATACCGCGCGCGCCTGCATCGAGAAGAACGGCATTCCGCTTACCCATGTTATGGGCGACGGCCCGGGCATGCCCTTGCCTCATTTAATTATGGCCACCTAGGCGCGGTCTTTTTGGCCGCGTCGATACGCTGTCGCTATCGACCGTCGCGCGTGCTGTGAGCCGCGGCGCGCGGGACGCGCGCGAGCAGGTTCGGCGAACCTGCGAGAGCGGGCGAACGCCGCGAGCTTGAGCGAGCGGCCGGCAGATGCGAAGGCTCCGCGCGTTGCCTACGCTGTCGCTAGGCAACCCTGCTCATCGGCCAAAAATCCTCGCGCCTCGCTCAATCCTAGATCGAAGTGTCGGGGGCGGTGCTGCCGTCCGCCGGCAATTGCTGATGCTTCAGCAGATCATAGCGCCGCCCGTCCGGCCCGGTCAGGATGGCGCTGTCGAGGCTGGGCGATCCGAATCCGGAATGATGCTCGGTGATCGCCAGATGGCCTTCGCCTTTGGGCCCTTCCAGGGTGACGTCATAGCTGTCGCTGGCCCGGCCCGGCATCCAGGAAAAGACATTGCCCTCGACGCCCGTGATCACCGGATCCTGTCCCAGCACCTGCTGGGCCATGCCGTCATGGCGCACCAGATCGACCGCCAGCCGGTAGGCCGGGTTGTGGCGCCAGCCTTCCCACAGATACCAGGCGCCATAGCCGCCAATCAACACCGGTGGGATCGCCAGCACCAGGAGCAGGATCAGGCAGCCCGTGAGGCAGCCATTGCGGCGCGGCGGATATTGCGGCGGGGAAGCGACGGTCATGGCGTCATCACAACACAGGCTTTAGATTGAGGCTAGTGTCGTGGTTTCGAAGTTCGCAAATCATCGATATCCGGCGCGACAAGCGAACTTCGGAATCGGAACACCAGTGAGGTGAAGCATGCCGATCGACTATGATGACATGATGCAGTCCGGCGCGACGGGCCTGCGCGCGGCTTATGACGAAAAGGACGTGATGCTCTATGCCCTGGGCGTGGGCATGGGCCGCGATCCGCTGGACGCCAGTGAATTGCCATTCGTCTATGAAAACAACGGGCTGAAAGTGGTTCCCACCTTTGCCAGCGTGATCAATCGCGGGCACGCGCCGCCGGAACGCCAGCGCATGCCGCAGAAATCCGAAATCAACTTCGCGCTGGTGGTGGATGGCGAGCGCCGCATCACCGTCCACAAGCCGCTGCCGCCCAAATGCGAGGTCATTGCCGAGGAACGCTATCTCGACATCCTGGACAAGGGTGAGGGCAAGGGCGCCGTGCTGGTCCAGGAGCGGGTGGTACGCGAGGCGGCCAGCAACGACAAGCTCTTCACCATCGTCTCATCCATCTTCGCGCGCGGCGATGGCGGTTTTGGCGGCAAGCCCCAGGGCGGCCCCGAACTGCATCTCATTCCCGAACGTGCGCCCGACCTGGTGAAGGAATGCGACACCCGCCCCGACCAGGCGTTTCTCTATGCGCTGTCGGGCGACCGCAATCCGCTGCACCGCGATCCGGCTTTCGCCAAAATGATCGGTTTCCCGCGGCCGATCCTGCACGGGCTCTGTTCCTATGGCACCGCCTGCCGCGCGGTGCTGTCGACGGTGGCGGCGTATCAGCCCGAACGCATCCGGCAGTTCGATGTGCGTTTCTCCAAGCCGGTATTTCCCGGCGAGACGCTGGTGGTCGAGCTGTGGCAGGACGGCGGCACGATTTCCTGGCGCGCCAGTGTGAAGGAACGCCCCGGTATCATCGTGCTCAATAACGGTCTCTGCGAACTTGCTTGAAGATCCCATCGAGGCGGCCGAAGTGCTGATAGCGCAGGGCCGCGCGTCAGAGGCAGCACGAGACTTGCTTGCGCGGCTCAAGGCCGGGCGTGGCGGATTGCTGGCCCGGATCACCCTGGTGAAGGCGCTGCTGGCGTCGGGCGACACGTCCGGCGCGCTGGCGCAAGCGCGCGAAGCGGTGTCGCTCAATCCCGATGTCGCGCCCGCCGTGCTGGCATTGGGCGAGGCGCTGCTGGCGGCGGACCTGTTGCCGACCGCGATCGCGGAACTGCAGCGGGCACTCCGGCTGGACCCCGGTCTTGCGCGGGCCCGCGAACGGATCGCCGCTGCCTGGCTGAAGGCGGGCGAGGCCGACAAGGCGCTGGGCGCCTTAAGCGAACTGGACACTCCCCCCGCCGAAATGGTTGCGGCGGCTGAAGCCATCAAGACCGCGCCACGCTCCGACCCCGGCTATGTCCGCCATCTCTTCGATCAATTCTCGGCCGATTATGACAGCCGCATGATCGGCCAGCTGGGTTATGCCGCGCCGCAGATCCTGCTGGATCTGGCGGCGATGGTGATGCCAGGACGGGACAGGCTGGCAATTCTGGACCTGGGCTGCGGCACTGGCCTGGGCGGCGCGGCGTTCAAACCGCTGGCGGCGCGACTGGACGGGGTCGATCTTTCGCCCGCCATGATCGAAAAGGCCAGAGAACGGAAAATTGGCGCAAGACGGATCTATGATGATCTCACGGTCGCCGATCTGGAATCTGCGTTTTTTCAATCCGGGCCGGCTTATGACCTGATCCTGGCGGCCGACACGCTCGTATACCTGGGTGATCTTTCCAGAGTGTTCGGGGCTGCCCATGCCCGCCTCCATCCGGATGGTTTCTTTCTTTTCACCGTGGAAAAGGCGGCCGGTGAGGGATTCGAACTCGGCCCCAAGCGCCGCTGGCGCCACAGCGAGGGCTATTTGCGAGATCTTGCAGGACGCACCGGTTTCCAGGTCGTGGGCCTTGTGGCCGCGACGCCACGCCATGAGGCCGGAGAGCCGGTGGAAGGCTTTGCCGTCGCCCTGGCGCCCTGACAAGCAGCATCTTTTCGGCGTGTCGGGCGTTTCTACATCCAGCAAGGAGCCGTGGGATTCCCGCAACATGGTCGCGCTCGACAACCAAGCCCTTTTCGGCCACCGGGTTCCGCGTTTCAAACTGACCCTGGGACCCCTGGTCGGTGGCATCGCCCTTGGCTCGGCCCTGCTGGTGCTTGGCGCCATTCTGATGCGCGGCTTTGCCGAGAATGGTTTCCGGCTGGGCAGCCAGCTCGCCTGGCGTTACGGCTCCTTCATCTTTTTCCTCGCCCTGATCGGGGGGCCCTTGTGCCGGATCGCGGCGCGGCTGTTCCCCCGCTTTTCGCCGCCGGCCAGCCTCAGCCGCAGATTGATCTGGGGCTTCTGCATCAGCTACGGCATCTATCTTCTGTCGGTGTTCATTCCCAATGTCGTCCAACCTTCGGCCGGCGCGGCCTTGATGGTGATGTTCGGCGGCGGCGTCGTGCTGGTGATGGCGGTGACCGCCGCGCCATTGGCGCGGCTGGGCCGTCCGCCGGTCCTGCCGAACAAGATCCGCCGGGTGCTGCTCGGCACCGCCACGATCTATTTCTGGCTGTGCTATTCGCTGATGGCGCTGGCGCGCATCTCCGGTCCCCACAGGCCCGATGATTATTATGGCATCAGCCTCTGCCTGATGGTTGCCGGCTTGCTGGTGCGTTACGCCGATCGCTGGATCGTGCCCAAACAGCAGGCAGTGATCGCCTGAAAGTTCGCTGAAAGTTTGCGGCGAATTTGCGGCACGTTTCTGTACCAAGTTAGGCCAACTCCGATACTGGCGCAGGTTCCCTTGGCTGTGCGAAACTCGCACCGTTGGAGAGGGACATGCGCGTGCGTTCAGCTTTTGCGACAGCGATTTTGACGTGCGCTTTTGCGCTCGCGCCCGGCCAAGTGGGCGTGGCGCAGGACGCCTGTGTCGAGCCGCAGGAACCCGCGCCGGTGGATGGCGCGCAGGTCAGCGAAGACCAGATGCGCGCCGCCGCGGCGGCCGCCAGAAGTTTCATCGCCCAGTCCGATGTCTATCAGGCCTGTCTGGTGAACGCGGTCGATGCCGCCAGGACGCAAGCCACCGCCGATGGCAAGCCCCTCGATCCCGCAGTGGAAAGCGCAGCCAAGGCCAGGGCCGACGCCAACCAGAAGGTCAAGGAAAGGGTGGGCGCGGAGATCAACACCGCCATCAGCGTCTACAAACAGACCCATCTGAAGTAGCTGGCCTGCGCACCCGTGGCGTTCGGTTGGCTTGGCAGCGACCTCACGGGTGATTCCTTTTGCCGCGCCTGCGGCCCCGCGAATCACGTATCATGGCTCTATGGCTGAGGCGGCGGTTCGAATTCCGAAGGAACGGCGTCAGCGCGATGTCTCAAGGGCGGCATCGCGGACCGCCATTCTGGACGCCGCCCGGCGGGTGGCGGCGCGGGATGGGGCGCGTGACCTTTCCCTGCGCGGCGTGGCGGCCGAAGCCGGCTTTGCGCCGGCGGCGCTTTATGGCTATTTCCGCAACAAGGACGAACTTCTCCTGGCGCTGGCGGCCGATGACCTCACCTCTCTGGCGCGGGTGATGCGCGGCAGTGGCGTGGGCCTTGCCGGGGCCGGCGCCGCGGCGCTGGAACTGCTGCGCGGCGCGGAGACCATGGCCGCAGCCAGCGCGGCGCTCACCGGTGCGCCGTCGGAAAACAGCAAGACCAATGATGCCGAGCGGTTGTTCAACGGCCGGCTGATCGCGGCGCTCAAGGCGCTGTCGGATGCGAGCGGCCTGCCTTCTGACAGCCGCGAAAGCCAGTGCGATGTGGTGCTGGTGGCGGCCTCGCTGGTGGGGCTGGCGCTCCTGGCGCGGTCCGGCCGGCTCCAGGCGCTGGGCTTTGCGCCGGAAGAGATGATCGCCCGCCTGGATGGACGCTTCCGCGGCGCGCCCTAAACCGGCGCCGACTATTTTCCTGTCGCGCTCCGTACCCGGAAATCTACCGTCAAACGCCGGCCATCGCCAAAGGACAGCGTGACTGGCACGCTATTGCCCGGGCGGATTTGAGGTTTCGCGTCCATGCACATCAGGTGATAACCGCCAGGCGCGAACTTGACGGTCTCGCCTGCGGCCACATCCACCGACGTGACATCCATCATTGACCCCATGCCACCCTTGTTTTCGCTGCGATGGAGCATCAGCATGCCGCATCCCGGGCTCTCCGCGCCGGTCAGCACGGCCTTTTTCGCGCCGCCGTTGTGCAAGGTGAAGTAGCCGCCGGACGGAACCGAGCCTGGCAGCGCCCTGATCCAGGCATCGGTGACGGACAGCTCATCTGCTTGGGCAACCGAGGCCGCGATCGTCAAAAAAAGCGTCGCGATGGCGATGAGATGGAACAGATTGGAATTTCCTGGGCGCATCCTGGTTGTTTCACATGCCATGGCGCATGCCTCCCATATCCATGCCCGGCATCATGGCGTGTGGGTCCGGCGCAGTGAGTTGAAGGACCGGCGCCGGATTTTTCACATGATCGCCCGGCGCGGCGGTCCATTCTTCGCTGCCGGTGATGCAGGTCTGGAGGGTTGGAAACAGCAGCGCGCCCGTGGTGACGGGCAGCTTCATCAGGACCGCGAAGTCGTCGAACTGGTCATTCTCCAGTGATCCGCCGCTCCAAGTGATCGCATTGACCTGCGCGCCCTGCCGGTCGATCTGCACCGTCCAGCCCGGCTTGGCCTGGGGCCTTGCGCCCGTCACGCCCTCCGGAAAGGTCACGCGCAGTGCCGTAGTGGGTGCTCCGGAACAGCCATGGCCGACGCGGAAATGCACCACCATGCTGCTGCCGGCGGCGGCGGAGCCTTCCGGGATCGTGACATGGGCGGAGGCGGGCGCCACCGCCAGCAGCACCGTCGCCAGGATCAGCCTATTGCGCATAATGGACCTCCATCACGAAGGTCCGCTGCGGGAACGGGTGGAAGACGAAATATTTGTCGCCGTTGATGTTGTCGATACCGCCCGCAAGGGTCCAGTTCCGGTCCAGCTTGTAGCGAACCCTGGTGTCGAAGACGAAATAGCCGGCGAAACCCTGATAGGTCTGAGACACCGGATCGCTATTGTCGATGGTGCCGAAACTGCGGTCGCTGTAGCGCGCGCCCAGTGTGAAAGCCCAGGTGTTATTCGGCCGGTATGTGGCCAGGGCATTGGCGCGCAGGACGGGCAGTTGCGGGATGCGCTTGTTCACGGCATTGGCAAAGGCGCTGTCACGGACGATGCGGCCATCCACGGCCGTCAGGGTACCCTGAAGCTCCAGTCCGGGAATGAAGGCGTCGTACTGATCGGCGATCAGCTCGATGCCCCGCGCCCGGGTGCGATCGACATTCTGCACATAGCTGAACAGGGTGTTGGAGCCCGGCACCAGCGGCGCCGACTGGGACAGCAGCGCGTTGGAGATGTTTTCCTGAAAGAAGGTGAGCCGCAGCAATCCGCTGCCCGTCTTGCGCTCGGCCGCCAGCTCATAGCTGTCGGCATGTTCGGGCTTCAGATTGGGATTGGGCACCGTCAGGGTCGTGCCGGTGGTGATGGCCTGATAAAGCTCGGTCACTGTGGGCATGCGATGGGCCTCGCCCCAGGACCCGGTCAACGACCAAACATCCGAGACCTGCCAGGCGAGCGACGCCTTGGGTGAGAAGGAACTGGAACTGACGCGGGGCTGGGCCACATTCAACCCCGGTGAGGCGGAGAAATTGGTGCCATCATAGGCGCGCCAGTCCTCATGGCGCACCCCCAGCGCCAGCTTCACGCCCTTCAGGATGGTCCAGATATCCTGCACCCACTCCGCATCGGTGAAGGTGCGGCCCTGCGCGGAGTTCACCACACTGCCCAGCCCGCCCTGGATCCAGTCGGTGAGATTGTTGCGTGCTTGCGCGAAGGTCTCGGCGTCGCGGTGAAAGCCGAAAGACAGGTCGTGATCACTGAAGCCGCGCCAGGCGCCGTCGGCATCCAGTGTGTACCAGCCGGTGCCGTTCATGCGATTGATGGTTCCGGCCCCACCGGTGAAGGCGCCGGGCAGTGCAGCGGTGGGCACGCGCTGCTTGTCATCGAGATAGTTGTAGTCGCTGGCGATCAGATCCCAGACGAAATCGCCACTGTCGGCGGATTTCAGGGTCAGCGCCTGGGCCAGTTGGGTCTGCTGGTAATTGTAAATGGTGTTGGAGAAGGTGCTGGCGGCGATATTGTAGTTATAGCCGGCCAGATTGACATTGCCGGTATAGACGGGATTGCCGGCCGCATCGTGCAGATAAGTCTTCGCCCCGGCATCGTCATTCTGGTGGAACAGGCTGGCGACATAGGACAGTTGCCACTGGTTGGGCAGGTCATAGCCCAGCTTCAGCGTGTCGGTATCTTCGACCTGATGCTCGATGCTGGTGGCGCCGATCACCGCGATGGGTGCGGCGGTGCGGTTGAGGTCGGCGATGCTGCCAAACACCGGCGTGCCGGCTGTACTGGTCGTGGCGGGTTGGGTCAGGGTGGCGAAGCCCAGCGGCTGGGCGAAGTCGTCCAGGTGATTGGCCGACAGCCGCCAGCTGAAAGCGCCATAACGGTCGCCGATGCCGCCCGAAAGCTGCCAGCTGCCGGCGTCGCTATTGGTGGAATATTTGTCGAAGGGCTCCAGCGTGCCCACGGCATCACCATAAAGCTCGAAATGGTCGGGCATCTTGGTGGTGATGTTGATGGTCACGCCGATGGAATTGCCGGCATAGCGCGCCGCGAAGGGACCGTAGAGGACGTCTATGCGACTGACATCCTGGGGCGCCACGACCCCGAAATGCGGGCTGGCGCTAGTGTTGTTGTTGCCGATGGGCGAGGAGATCAGTACCCCGTCCATGAAGATCAGATTGCGTGCCGAGGCGCCCACGCCGGAGGTACGGGTGGCGATGGGATCCTGGACGTCACCTTCATGGCGTTTGCGCACAAAGAGCGAGGGCGCATATTCCAGCATGTCCTCGGTATTGACGGTGTTGATCTGCTCCAGCGCCTTGGCGGCATTGACCTGGACGTCGGGCGCGGAGGGATCGGCATTGGCGCGGTCGGCATTGACCACGACATATTCGGGCTGAAGCCCGGCGCCGATGGATTGCGCTGTTGCCGGCAGGGTACCGAAAGCAAATAGCGCCAGAACGGATGATTGCGCCAACAGGCGCGTCGAATTGCACATGGGATTCCCCGAAATCGAATGAGCGAAGGCGCCGGACATGCCGGCGCGACGGAAGGCTCAGACGAAGCGGGGTGGGGCGCGAGGGGACTGTGGCGTGAAGCGCGCCGCCACGGCCGAGGCATAGGCGCGATCGGTGACGGCGGCGAAGGCGTGGAATGAAGGCAGGGTCAGCTGCGGCAGATCGGGCACCGACGCCAGATGCGGCGCCGCGGCAAAGGGGCATTCCTCGTGGCTGTTATGGTCCTTGCCCGAATCCGGCGCGGGCTGGTGGGTGCCTGCATCCATCGAGCAGATGATCAGGCCATGCGCCGCCGGCATCCAGCCCATGGGCAGCAGGGCGCGCGCGATCAGGGCGATGATCGCCAGATGGCGCGCGATGCGGAAAATCCCCTGCATGGATGGGATTTTCCTCCCGCCCATGCCCAAGGTCAATGCGTCAGAATCGCGTCGGCGGGGTCCGTAGCGCCAGCGTGCGGACGAGCGATCATTGAAAATTAGATGGTGATGCCGCCGTCGATGATGAAATTCTGGCCAGTGGCGTATTTGGAATCGTCGCTGGCCAACCACAGGACCATGCTGGCGATTTCCTCGGCGGTTCCAATCCGTCCCATGGGCTGGCGGGCGGTGAAGGCCTTGCGGGCGGCGTCATAATCGCCGGTGTCCTTCAGGCGCTGCTGCAGGGACGGCGAGTCCACCGTGCCGGGACAGACCGTGTTGCAGCGGATGCCCCTGGTGACGAAGTCGGCGGCCACCGACTTGGTCAGACCGATCACCGCCGCCTTGCTGGCGCCATAGATGCAGCGGTTGGCAATGCCCTTGATCGAGCCCGCCACCGAAGCGACGTTGATGATCGAACCGCCGCCGCCCTCGATCATCGCGGGCAGGAACGCCTTGATCATCCGGGCCATGGCATAGACGTTGATCTGGAACGACCTCTCCCACTGGGCGTCGTCGTTCTCCAGGATGGTGCCGTTCTCGACAAAGCCGGCGCAGTTGAACAGCACATCCAGCTTGCCGGTCGCCTTCGCCAGTGCCGCGATGGCGGCACTTTCGGTCACATCCAGCTGCACCTTCTCGGCTGGGAGCCCGTCCAGACCCTTCAGGTCGCGGTCGGTGGCAATTACCTTCGCGCCTTCCGACAAGAACAGTTCGGTGGTGGCGCGCCCGATGCCGGCCGCGGCGCCGGTGATCAGCGCAATCTTTCCCTCAAGCTTCCTGGACATGTGCTTCCCGTATTTGTGTGATGACTGCTCCGGCGCAATGGCCTTCAGGAGCGGGGACCATAATGGGGCATCGGCTGGCCCAATTCCAGTGCGCCCAGGTCGGGCGCTTTGCCGCTATAGCCGTCGGTGACATTGGGGATCACCGCGCCTTTGTCCACCGCTGCCGATCCCGGCCTGAGGCGGAAATCCAGGTCCCTGGCATCCTGGAGCTTCTGGACCGTCTTCATGTCCTTGGCATCCAGCATCGGCACATGCTCGAACACGTCATAGTCCAGCAGCACCGAATGGGCGTCCTGATGGGTGTCGGCGCTGTACGCGGCCAAAGTCGCATAATGCCGCGTCACCAGATATTTGTCGGGCGGGGTCTGCACGCCGTCGGCGGCGGCGAGCAGGTCGCGAAAGTCCTGTGCGGTGCCCCATGGCGGCGAGCTCCATTCAAAACTCTCCGCCGCGCCCGGATTGACGCGGAAGCCGTTGTAATCCGACGAGGTGTAGTTGGTGTAGGTGTTCACCGCGAAGATGGCGGGCTGGACATTCTCGCCCAGCATCAGATTGTTCATCCAATGGCTGTTGGAGGTGGTGCGGATATTGGTCTCCGACAGGATGGTGTTGTTGAGAAAGATCATCCCCGGCGCGCCATTGCTGGTGCGGGTCGAACCGCCGGGCGCGTGATAGATGATGTTGCGGATCCAGTAGATCGGGCCGCCGATCGCCGGCTGGTTGCACATGGGATGCGACGCCGAATTCAGCATCATGTTGCGCATCACCCGCACATTGTGCATCGAGCCGTCGATCTCAAACGCATTGTCGTGAAAGTTGGTCATGTAGTTGTTGTAGTAGTCGATCGCCACCGGCCTGAGATGCCAATCCTTGCGCGGCGGATAGTAAGGACCGGTTGCAGCGGTGGGGTCGGGCGTGTTGCCGTCGGGATTGCCATAGGTCTCCACGTCGATGCCGTCATGGAAGTTGGCGACATAATTGTAGGCGATGACATGGCCTGAACCATAGACGCGCACCGCGGTGTAGGAATCCAGGGTCGGCGGGAATTTTGCGCCATTGGCGGCGGCCAAGGTCTTCCACGGCTCGCCCACCCAGCCTTCCAGCCGGTCGGGATTGTCGCGGCCGATGAATGTATTGTCGGCGATATAGAAATTGCTGGAGCCGGCAAAGTTGGTGAAGACGCCCAGATTGATGTTCTCGAAGCGGCAATGTTTCACCGTCAGCCCGATCGCGCCGGACTGGAACTGGGTGCCCGCCCAGATCGCGATCTGGGTATTCCTAAAAGTCAGCCCCTCGAAATAATTGTAGTTGGCGGCCTTCACATTGAAGAGATTGAAATTACCGCCGCCGTCGAAGATCACCTCGCCATCGCCCGCCGCCTTGATCACGATGGGCTTGTCGGGCGTGCCGCTGCCGAACAGGTAATAGGTGCCTTCGACCGGGGTGGTAGAATTGATGCTGCGGTCGCCGGTGTAGAATTCGGGGTGATAGCGATAGGTGCCGGCATGCACCAGGATGATGTCGCCCGGTTTGACCCGCGGCCGCCCGCCCGTCTGGGTGTCGCCGCCGCCGCAATAATAGTTATAGGCACACATCAGGTCGTTGAAGGCGTTCGCCTCCTTTGGCCCTTTCCAGTCGCGTGGATAGACGTGATAGACATGGCCGCCGGATGCAGGCATGGGCTCGGCGCGGGTTTTCACTGTCACCATTTTGACCGCGCCGCCGCCGTCCGGATCGCTCAAACTCAGGCGTACCTCATAGGCCGTGTTTTCCTGAAGGTCGAGGATGGAGCCGGCGAACATGTTCGGCATCTCGACATTGAACACGCCTTCGCCCTGATAGACCCGTTCATGTTGCAGCCGCAGCAGCGGCATCGCGTTTTTCCATTCCATGTCGCCCTTGCGGCGATAGGCCACCTCCACCCGCGCGTTGCGGTTGTCGTCGCCCTGGATCACCCATTCGAAACCCAGGTTGATCAGGGTGGGCGGATCGATCACCAGCTCACCCGCCTTGACCTTGTTCATGACGTGATTTGGCGGCGCGGCCTGGACGGCGCAGACGGCGAACAGGCCCGCGATCAGCGCGCACGCGATGCTTCTGATGGACATCCCCGCCTCTTGTCTTGTTTGCGGCGCAGTATAACGCTGGCGCGGCGGCTTTCCACATCCAAGCCTTTGACGAAAGCCCCGGATTACGCTTTGTTGGTCTCAACCAGTGAGGCGCGACCGACGCCCACCACAACAGGGCTGAGGAGCGTCAATGTCGCACAGGATCCGCTATCTGCTGATCATGCTGATCTTTGTGGTCAGCGCTGTGGTCTATATCGACCGCAGCAACATGTCGATCGCGGGCCTCTATCTCGCCAAGGATTATCACATCGGCAAGATCCAGCTGGGCTGGCTGCAAAGCGCCTTCCTGCTGGGCTACGCCTTTTTCCAGATTCCCGCCGGCTGGGTGGTGGGCAAGCTTGGCCCGCACAAGACGCTCACCCTCGGCCTGATCTGGTGGAGCGCGCTGACCGCTCTGACGGCGCTGGTGCCGCCCGGCATGGCCGGCGCGCTATGGGTGCTGATCGCGGTGCGGTTCATCCTGGGCCTGGGCGAGTCGGTGGCTTATCCGTCCTCCAACCAGTTCATCGCCGCCTGGTTTCCCACCCAGGAACGCGGCAAGGCCAATGGCTGGGTGTTCGGCGGCGTGGGGCTGGGCTCGGGCCTTGCCCCGCCGCTGGTCGCCGCCATCATCTATGGCTATGGCTGGCCGGCAGCCTTCTATTTCTCCTCCGCCGTTGGCCTGGTGATCTGCGTGGTCTGGTATCTCTCCGCCCGCGACACCCCGGTGGAACATCCCAAGGTCACGCCGGAAGAACTGGCGCACATCAAGGCGGGACTTCCCGTGAAGATGGAAGGTCATATGCCGCCCGTGCCCTGGGCCAAGATATTCACCAGCCGCGATGTGTGGATGGTGACCATCGCTTATGTCGCTTTCGGTTATGTCGCCTTCATTTTTCACACCTGGTTCTTTCCTTATGTGAAGGATGGGCTGGGGCTGGACATGAAGAAGAGCGCGCTGCTCTCCATGCTGCCTTTCATCGCCATGACCTCCTGCTGCCTGCTGGGCGGGGTGTTCAGCGACTGGCTGGTCAAGCACAAGGGCCAGTATGTCGGACGCAGCCTGTATGGCGCCTTCACCCTGTTCCTGACCTGCGCGCTGCTGCTCTTGGGCGGCAATGCGCATGACCCGTATGTCGCCATCGTGATCCTGGCGCTGGCGGCGGGTGCGCTCTATCTGGGCCAGGCGACCTATTGGGCGGTGGGCGCGGATTTCGGCGGACCCTATAGCGGCATTGTTTCAGGCCTGCTCAACATGGGCGGCCAGATCGCCGGCGCGATCACCGCGTCGGCCACGCCTTGGTTCGCCGTCACCTATGGTTGGTCAACGGCTTTCTACATCGCGGCAGGCGTGTCGTTTGTCTGCGGCTTTGCCTGGTTCCTGGTCGATCCCAATCGCCGCCTGCATGTTCCCGAACAGGTGATCGCCTAGAGGGGCGTCAATCCCGCCGCGGCGATGCCGGCGAGCACTGCGACTTCATCATTGTCGGAGGTGTCGCCGGTGACGCCGACGGCGCCGATTGCGATGCCGTCGGGGCCCTTTACGATTACCCCGCCCGCCACCGGGATCACGCCGCCCGGCGCCAGATGCCCCAGCGACGCGATGAAGCTGGGCCGCTCCGCCGCCATCTCGCCGATGCGCCGCGAATTGACACCCAGCGCCAGCGCGCCCGCCGCCTTGCCGCGCGCAATGTCCAGCCTCAGGAACGAGGTGCCATCCTGCCGCTGGAAGGCGATGACATGGCCGCCCGCATCCACCACCACACAGGAAAGCGGCTTCATGCCGGCTTCCTTGCCCTTGGCGAACGCGGCCGTGATGATGGTGTTGGCCTTGTCCAGGCTGATGCGGAAGTCGCTCATGGGGCACGCTCTCTCTATATCGTCTCGTATACGGGGCTTATACGGAAGATTGGCCGAAAAAGCCGGCCGGGAAAAGCCGCCCCGGAGCGCGAATGCGCCCCAAACAAAAATAATATGCTATCTGTCGCCGCATGGGGATCCCGCGCAAGACGCAGATCGTGGTGGTTGGCGGCGGGGCCGCCGGTCTGGAGCTGGCCACCCGGTTGGGCGCCCATTTCGGACGCGAGCATTTCGACATCATCCTGGTGGAAAAAAGCCGCACCCATATCTGGAAGCCGCTGCTGCATGAGGTGGCGGCCGGCGCGCTGGACGCCAATCTGGATGAGGTGGGCTATCGCAGCCACGGCCATGCCTGGGGCTATCGCTTCTTCTTTGGCTCCCTGGAGGGCGTGGACCGGGAGAGCCGCCATGTGCTGATCGCGCCCATCCTGGACGAGGACGGGGCCGAGATCATGGGCCGCCACCGCATTCGCTATGACTATCTGGTGCTGGCGGTGGGCTCGGTGAGCAATGATTTCGGCACCAAGGGGGTGGCGCGGTACTGCATATTCCTGGATTCGCGGGCCGAGGCCGACCGTTTCCGCACCAAGCTGCTCAACCATTGCCTGCGTGTGTCGCGCACCCTGGTGCAGAATCCGCAGGCCGATGCCACGGTGAAGGTCGATATTGTCGGCGGCGGCGCCACCGGTGTGGAGCTGGCGGCGGAGCTCTACAATGCCGCGGTGGCGCTGCGCCATTACGGGCTGGAAGTGTTCGACGAAAGCCGGATGAAGGTCACCCTGATCGAAGCGGGCCCGCGCATCCTGCCCATGCTGCCCGAAAAACTGGCGGAAGCCGCGCACAAGGAATTGGAAGCCCTGGGCGTGCGGGTGGCCACCGGCGAACAGGTGGTGGAAGCCACCAGCGAAGGCATGATCACCAAGTCGGGCGAGTTGATCAAAGCGGATCTGAAAGTGTGGGCGGCCGGTGTGAAGGGGCCCGACATCCTGGCGGGGCTGGGGCTGGAGGTCACGCGCAGCAACCAGCTGGTGGTCAAACCGACCCTGCAGACCACGCGTGATGACCGCATCTTTGCCATCGGCGACTGCGCCTGGTTCGTACCGGAAGGCGAAACACGGTCCGTGCCGCCCCGCGCCCAGGCCGCCCACCAGATGGCGGCGATCGCCTTCCGCAATATCCGCGCCCTGATCCGGGGCAAGCCGCTGACCGATTTCGTCTATCGCGATCACGGCTCACTGGTGTCGCTGAGCCATTTCTCCACCGTGGGGTCGCTGATGGGCAACCTGATCGGCGGGCGCATGGCGATCGAGGGGCGGCTGGCGCGCTTCGTCTATCTCTCGCTCTATCGCATGCATCTCATCGCCATCCATGGCTGGTTCAAGGGCTTGACGCTGATCCTGGTGGGCCATGTCAACCAGATCATCCGGCCCAGGCTGAAGTTGCACTGAGATGCCGGGGCTGCTCGACCAAGCCGTGGCCCTGCACGCGCGCGGGCAATTGGCCCAGGCCGAACAGCTTTATCGCCAGGTTGCAGCGGCTGATCCCGGCAACGCTATGGTGCTGATCAACTGGGGCCATACACTGAACGGATTGCGGCAGTTCGCACCGGCGCTGGAAGCCTACGATCGGGCGCTGGCGCTGGACCCGGGCCACATATTTCTTCATCTGGTTCGCGGCGACGTCCTGCAATGGCTGTTGCGCTATGACGAAGCGCTGCAATCCTATGACCGCTTTCTGGGTCATGCCCCTGATCATGCCGAAGCCAGGAACAGCCGGGGCCTGGCGCTGCAGAGCCTGGGCCGGCTGGAGGAGGCGCTTCAGTCCTATGCCCGCGCCGAAGCCCTGGACCCGGCGTTGGCGGCGGCACGGCTCAACCGCGGGCTTTGCCATCTGCTGATGCAGGATTTCGCCCAAGGCCTGCCGTTCTATGAATGGCGCAAGCGCATGCCGCAGCCGATGGAGGCGCGAAGCTATCCGCAGCCGCTCTGGACCGGCGCCGAGGATATTCGCGGGCGCACCCTGTTCGCTTATGTCGAGCAGGGATTGGGCGACACCATCCAATTCCATCGCTATGTCTCTTTGGCGATTGCGCGCGGCGCCAGGGTCATCCTTTCGGTGCCGGACCGGCTGGTGGCGCTGCTGAAGAGCGCCACGCCCGCGGTCGAGCTGATCGGCTGGGGCCGGACACCGGCCCGGTTCGATTTTCACATTCCGCTGGCCAGCATCCCGTTGGCGGTGGGCATGCGGGCCGACACAATTCCCGCGCCGGACCATTATCTGGCGGCCGAACCGGATCGCGTGGCGCGTTGGAAAGCCAGGCTGGGCGGCCACGGCGTGCGCATCGGCATCGCCTGGCAGGGCAAGGAGCAGATGCGGGGGCTGGAGGGAAAATCCTTCCCGCTCGCCGCACTGGCAAAGATCGCCGCTCTGCCGGATGTGCGGCTGATCAGCCTGCAGAAAGGCGAGGGCGCCGAACAGCTCGATCATCTCCCAGCCGGCATGACGGTCGAGGCTTATGATTTTGACCAGGGACCTGATGCCTTCCTCGACACCACGGCGATGATGCAGGCCTGCGATCTGGTCATCACCGCCGACACCGCGCCCGCGCATCTGGCAGGCGCGCTGGGCGTGCCGGTCTGGGTGGCGCTCAAGCATGTGCCGGACTGGCGCTGGTTTCTGGGGCGCGATGACAGTCCCTGGTATCCCGGCATGCGGTTGTTCCGTCAGCTGCAAACGGGCGACTGGGCCGGTGTTTTCGATCGCGTGGCGGGCGAACTCACTTCGCGTAGATTTTGACCACCTGATAGAGGAAGTCGCGCCCCTCATACAACGACCTGACCCGCATGCGTTCGTTCAACCCATGCACGCCATTGCCGTCCGCATCGCGGAACATGCCGGACACGCCATAGGTGGGAATGCCTGCCGGTGTGAGAAAGGCGCCGTCGGTGGCGCCGGCCGACATGAACGGCACCACCGGCACGCCGGGCCACATCTTGGCGGCCACTGTCTCCACCGGCTTGAAGACTTCCGGCGCCAGGGGCTGCGGTCCCTTGGGCACTTCACTGCGCCTGTTGCGGGTGGTCACCTTGATCTCGGGATCGGCCACCAGTTCCTCCAGCTTGGCGCGCACCTCTTCCACGCTGGTGCCGGGGAAGATGCGGCAATTGATGTTGGCGTCGGCGCGCTGGGGCAGGGCGTTTTCGGCATGACCGGCACTCAATAGCGTGGCGACGCAGGTGGTATGCAGCACCGCATTGTTGGATGGATCGGTGGCCAGCGTCTTTGCCGCTTCCAAATCGCCATTGGCGAAAGCGGTCATGGCTTTGCCCATGTCGCCGCCCACCTGCGGCGCCATCTTGCCGAAATACTGGCGGGTGATGTCGCTTGCCTGGAAGGGAAACTGGTAGGCGCTGATTTTCAGAAGACCCGCTGCGAGGTGGTAGATGGCGTTGTCAGGCACGGGCCGGGAGGAATGGCCGCCGGGGTTGGTCACCTCGAGCTGATAGCTCTGGGGAAATTTCTCCGCCGCCTGGACGGAGAGGACCAGCCGTTTGCCGTCGGCGTCCAGCTGTCCGCCGCCGCCTTCGTTCAGCGCGAATGCCGCATCGATGAGGTCGCGCTCATGGCTGGCGAGATAGCTCGCGCCATTGAAGGCGGTGGAAGTTTCCTCGCCGCAGGTCAGCGCCATCTTGATGTCGCGGCGGTGTTTGAAGTTTTCTTCTTTCAGCCGCACCATCGTATCCACCCAGCTTGCGTCCTGGGCCTTCATGTCGGAGGTGCCGCGGCCATAGAAATAGCCATTCTCCTCGATCAGGGTGAAGGGATCGCGGGTCCAGTCTTCGCGCCTGGCTTCCACCACATCCAGGTGACCGAGCAGCAGAATGGCTTTGGTCTTGGGATCGCTGCCATGCAGCACCGCCACCAGCCCGCCTTCCTTGGGATGGCCGGGCGCGGTGAAAGGATGCAGGTCGGCATCGGGATAGCCCGCATCCTTCAGATGCGCCGCCATCTTCTGCGCCGCCAGGGTGCAGTCGCCCGCCGACAGGCTGGTGTTGGTCTCCACCAGCTCCTTGTAAAGGGCGCGGAAACGCACCTGGTCGGGGCGCAGATCCTGCGCCGCCGCCGGAATTGTCAGAGAGGCGGCCAGCGCCGCCAACAGAAATGCCCGCATGAAAGCCCCCTGAGCCCGTTTCCTGGCGGCAGCATATTGCCTGCCCCCGTCCATGGAAGGAAAACTAGGCTGGACATGCCCTATGGTCCATCCCGGAAATCAGCGGAATCGAGATTTGGCCCCGAAATTGAATTTTGCCGCGAACCTATCCTGGCTGTTCCAGGAATGGCCGTTTCTCGACCGTTTTGCCGCGGCCGCCGATGCCGGGTTCACCGCGGTCGAATATCTGTTTCCTTACGACCATGCGCCCGGCGACATCGCCCAGCGCTTGTCCCGCCACGGGCTGAGGCAGGTCCTGTTCAACCTGCCGCCGGGGGATTTCGCCGCGGGCGAGCGGGGGCTTGCGGCGCTTGCCGGCCGCCAGGCGGAATTCCGCGCCGCGGTGGAAACTGCGCTCAACTAT
Source organism: Rhizomicrobium sp. (assembly GCA_036267165.1). GTDB lineage: Bacteria > Pseudomonadota > Alphaproteobacteria > Micropepsales > Micropepsaceae > Rhizomicrobium. Next base: position 26,406 of record DATAWO010000041.1, read on the forward strand.
GCCCGCGTCACCGGCACACCGCGCCTGCATCTGATGGCCGGCATCGCCGCCGGAGACGGCGCGATGGCCGCTTACAAGGACGCGATCAAATTCGCCTGCGAGGCGGCCGCGCCCCTTGGCATCGAGATCCTGATCGAGCCGATCAATGGCCGCGACATCCCCGGCTATCTGATGAATGATTTCGTGCTGGCCGAGCGGCTGATCGATGAATTGAACCTGCCCAACCTGCGGCTGCAGTTCGACATCTATCATCGCCAGATCCTGCACGGCGATGTCACGCGCGGCCTGGAGGCGCTCTTGCCCATCACCGGCCATATCCAGGTCGCGTCGGTGCCGCTGAGGCATGAGCCCACCACGGGCGAGCTGGACGACGCCCGCGTCTTTGAAACGCTCACGCGGCTGGGCTATGGCGGCTTCATCGGCTGCGAATATCGCCCCGCCGCCGGAACGCTGGCGGGCCTGAGCTGGATGAAAGGCCTGATCTAACGCGCTGGCAGGGGTGCCAGAGGTTCGACCTTGCCCACCAGGAACAGATAGGACAGCGCGCCCACCACGCACAGTCCGCCCGCCGCCGCCAGCGGCACCAGGAAGGAGCCTTTGGTCAAGGCCAGCATCACGCCGGTGAAGGTGGTGATCATGATGCCGGCCAGGTTGCCGGCGAAATTCTGGATGCCGCTCATGGAGGCGACATGACCGGGGGTGGGCGCCATCTCACTCACCACCGTCCAGACATTGGCGCCGGTGAAGGACAGGCTGGCATAGGCCAGCGCGAACAGCGCCAGGCAGAGATAGACATTTTCGGCAATAGCCGAAATGCCGATGGAAGACGCCACCACCATGCCGCCGACCAGACAGGTCTTGCGGGCGCGCGTGGCGCTCCAGCCCATCTTGAGGAGCCGGTCGGACGTCCAGCCGCCCAGCCAGTTGCCGACAATCGCCATCAGCGCCGGCGCCATGCCCAGCGTGCCCAGCGAGGTGAGCGAGAAGCCGCGCGCCTGCAGCATGTAGCTGGGAAACCAGGTGATGAAGAAGTAGATCGCGAAATTCAGGCAGAACATGCCGATCATCAAGCCCCAGATGGAGCGGTAACGGAACAGGTCGGTCCAGGAGATTTTGGCCGTGACCGTGACGGGCGCGGCGCGTTCCGCCAGAAGCGCATCCACGGCTTCGGGCGCAATGGCGCGATGACGTTCCGGGTCGCGGTAGATGAACCACCACAACAGCACCCAGACGATGCCCAACAGCCCGGTGACGATGAAGGCGCCGCGCCAGCCGACCATCACGATCAGCCAGGTCACCAACGGCAGGGACAGGGCCGAGCCGGCGGTCGAACCGCTGTTGAAGATGCTGCAGGCAAGCCCGCGCTCGCGGCGCGGAAACCAGTTGAAGGCGACCTTGGTGAAGGAGGGCAGGCTTGCGGCCTCGCCAACCCCCAGCATCAGCCGGGCGCCGATGAATTGCGAGAGGCCGCGGGCAAAGCCTGTGGCGATGGTGAAGAGCGACCACCAGCCCACCGCCAGAACCAGGCTCAACCGCACCCCGATGCGGTCGATGATCCAGCCGGCGGGCAGCTGCATCGCGGCATAGGTCCAGAAGAAGGCGCTCAGCACCAGGCCCATGGCGGCGGCGTCCAGCCCCAGTTCCTGGCGGATGAAGGGAGCGGCGATGGCGAGATTGGCGCGGTCGATATAGCTGATCGCATTGGCGATGAAGCACATCCAGATGATCAGCCAGCGCATCTTCGGCATCGTTTCCCCCGTTTTTGTTATCTGCCTTATGACCGCTTTTTGCGGCTTACGCCAACTTCTGCATCGCCTCCCACAGGCCATTGAGATAGACCGCGCCCAGCGCGCGGTCATAAAGGCCATAGCCGGGCTTGCCGGTCTCGCCCCAGATCATGCGGCCATGGTCGGGCCGCGCATAGCCCTCATAGCCGACATCGTGATAGGCCTTGACGATCGCGGCCATGTCGAGCGAGCCGCAGTCGGATTTGTGCGCAGTCTCCTCGAAATCACCGGCGGCGTTGACCTTGACGTTGCGCAGATGGGCGAAATGGATGCGCCCCAGGCCGCCGAACTCGCGCACCAGCGCTTCGACATTGTTCTGCGGCCCCGCGCCCAGCGAGCCGGAGCAGAGGGTCAGGCCATTGGCCTCGCTGTCGACAATCCGGACCAGCCTCGCCAGATCGTCGCGATTCTTGACGATGCGCGGCAGGCCGAAGATGGGACGCGGCGGATCGTCGGGATGCATGGCCATCTTGAGCCCACTCTCTTCCGCCACCGGCACGATCGCTTTCAGGAAATAGCCCAGATTGTCCCACAGCTGCTCTTCGTTGATGTCCGCATATTCAGCCAGCAGGCTTTTGAGCTCCTCGGTCTTGTAGCTGGAATCCCAGCCGGGCAGGGAAACGCCCTTGGCCATGTCGATTTCCTCCACGTCCTTCGTGCTGAAGGCCAACGTGGTGGAACCGTCGGGCAGCACCTTCTCCAGGGTGGTGCGGGTCCAGTCGAATACCGGCATGAAATTGTAGCAGATCACTTTCAGTCCGCACTGGCTCAGGTTCCGGATGGTCTGCTGATAATTGGCGATCAGCCGGTCGCGGCCCGGCTTGCCCAGCTTGATGTCTTCATGCACGGGGACCGACTCGATGACCTCGAAGGCCATGCCATGGCTTTCAATCTTCGCCTTCAGCGCCCGGATATTCTCGACCGGCCAGGTTTCGCCCACCGGCACGTCATAGATGGCCGAGACGATGCCATGGATGCCCGGAATCTGGCGAATATAAGAGAGCTGCACCGGATCGCTGTCACCATACCAGCGGAAAGACATTTTCATCGTGGTGCTCCCTGATACGAGCCAAGACTGTTATCGGAACTGTCCATGGTTAAAAAGTCAAAAGAGATCGGGCCTGGTCTGGCATGGTAGGCTGCTGTCGATGGATTGGCGAAGTCAAGCTTTGATCAGGCATCTGCTTTTTCCCGCATTCGCGGGCCTGTCCGTCCTGCTTTCGGGCTGCGGCTTCGAGGCGCCGGCGCCGGTGCGCACACCAGCGCCCGCACCCCCTGCCGTGCCGGTTTCAACCCTTTCCGCCACCCTGACGGTTCCGGCGGCGCAACTCGCCCGGCTCCTGGGCAACATGACCGCGTACCAGATCGCCGATCTGAAGAACCAGCCGATCAAATGCGGTCCCCTGCAATGCCGCCTTGACCTGCATGCGGACCGCACCGGTCCGCTTTCGGTCACGGTGGACAATGACACGCTGGGCATCCGCATGCCGTTCGCGGCCAAGGCTGCATTGTCCACTTCCGGGTTTCTCTCTTTTCTTCACGGCCAGGCGGAAGGGCAGGGCGTGGCCGTTGCGCATTCCGGGGTGACGGTGTCGCCGGGCCTTGCGCTTCACTCCAACGCCGATGGCGCGGTCACGCTTGACAACGGGCATCTGCGCGTCGGCCCCGTCGTGACCAATATCGCGCAGGTCTGGAACGACAATCAGGAAAGCCTGTCGCGGCCCTTGTGGCGCTCATTGGACAGAGAGATCGCCCGGCTGCCTTTGAAGCCGCGCGTCGCCCAGGTCTGGGCGGGCGCCTTCCGGCCCATCAGGGTGGGCAAATCGCCGGTTTCCTGGCTGGTGCTGCGGCCCGAAACGCTTGGCGTGTCGCAGCCGCGGCTGCGTGATGGCGCCATCACGCTGTCGCTGGCGCTTTCGGCGCGGGCGCAGGTGGTGGTGCAGGATGCGGCGCCGGAAAACACGCCCACGCCGCTGCCCGCCGCCCAGATACTCAGTGCGCCGGCGCGGGCCTTCTCCTTCAATGTGCCGCTGCTCCTGCCTTACGATCAGGCGTCGCAGCTGGCGCTGGCGTCGCTTGCCAAAAGACCGCCGCGCGCCGGCGGCATGACCGTCACATTCAGCCGGCTGCAGATCCTGCCGTCCGGACAGGATGTGGTGGTGGCGACCCGCTTCTGCGCCGATCCGTCATGGGATCCATTCGGCTGGTTTGCGTCCTGCGGCGATGTCTATCTGCGTGGGGTGCCGGTGTTTGACCCGGTTCAGAAGACGATCCGCATTGATCGGCTTCACTATGACATCGCCAGCGCCAATCTGATGCTCAGCGCCGTCAAGGCATTGGCAGGTGATGAACTCACCCCGCTGCTGCAGACCCATCTGGTGTTCCATGAAGCCGGTCAGATAGACCGCCTGGAAAGCCAGGTCACACAGGTCCTCGCCAGGCCGCAAGGACGTGATCTGTCACTGTCCGCCAAGGTCGAATCCTTCGGTACACCGGCTTTCACCTGGACTGCGGACGGGTTCCTGGCCGTCTTTTCGGCCAGGGGCCAAGTGGATGCCGCCCTGAATTTGTGACGGATCGGCGCGGAATCGTTAAACAGGCCTCACTTTCAATCCGGAATCGCGGCACTACTCTGGCCGGGAAACGTTTTCAGGGCGTGGCATGAAATCCAGCAAAAAGCAGACCAAGCTGTTCGTCGGCACGCCCTGTTACGGCGGCGTCGTCACCATGCGGTACATGCAGTCTCTCTGCATGCTGCTGTTGCAGGCCCCGCGCCTGGACATCTCGGTTCAGCTCGACCTGATCGGCCATGAATCGCTGATCACCCGTGGGCGCAACAACCTGGTCACCAAATTCCTCGACCTGGCCGATACCACCCATCTGTTTTTCATCGATGCCGACATCGCCTTCGACCTCAACCAGGTCACGCGCATGCTCGCCTTCGACCAGGACGTTGTCGCCGGCATGTATCCGCTCAAGCTGATGGAATGGAACCCGGCGGCGATCGCCCGGGTCAATGCCGGCGAGCGGTTGGAACAGGCGGCGCTGCGCTATGTCGGACTGCCTTGCGAAGGCAAGGAGGCGCAACAGCGCCAGGGCTTCGTGACCGCGGAATATGCCGGCACCGGCTTCATGATGATCCGGCGCAATGTGCTGGAAAAGATGATGGCCGCCTATCCCGAGACCCGCTACACCAGTTCACATCACACCAGCGTGCCCAGCACCAGCGGCAATCAGTATGCGCTGTTCGACTGCATGATCGACCGGGAGAGCGGCGCCTATCTGAGCGAGGACTACACCTTCTGCAAAAGATGGCGCGACATTGGCGGCCAGATCTGGCTGGACACGGAAAGCACGCTGACCCATATCGGGGCCTATGACTTTACCGGCGACACCAAGGTGCGTTTCGCGGGCAAATAGGTCTTCAAGGCGCGCCTGCTACTGGCTCGCCGGGGCTGCGCCCGCGGCGGCGATGGTGGTGGCCGGCGTCACATAGAGCTTGCGCTCGCCAAAGGCGATATAGGTGCGCAGCTTTTTCAGCACATCCATGCCGATGGTGATATCCGCGCCGAGATCGTCATACTGACGATGGACGCGGGAATCGGTATTGATGGTGTTGTCGGGATCCTTGCTGCCGATCAGGTCCGGCACCACCACCATGTGCGGATTGGTGACCGTGACGCTGTCGAAGGTCAGTGTCTTGAAGGCATAGCCGAAGGGCTGCGGCCCCGAACCGCCATTGATCGGCGGCAACTTGACCGCGCCCGGTGAATCGGAAGAGACGTCCAGAACATACTTGGCCGCTTTCTCGCTGATGGTGGAGGTTCCCGTTCCCGTGTTGATCGCCGCCCTGAACGGCTTGCCATCCAGCATGATGCCCACCCAGATATGAACGGCGCGCCGTGCAATGGGACGCAGATGCCCCTGGATGGTGACTTCGCGCGGCTTTTCCAGGGTGATGGGCAACACCGCGACCGCCGCCGGATGCCAGTAGATCACATGGCCGTCGCAATGCTTCTGTGAGAAGAGATTGATCTTGCCCTCCGACAGATCCAGTTCCACGTCGTAATGGGACATGATGTCTATCGCCAGCACGCCCGCGGTTTCATTGCTGCCGCCCGCCTCCGGATTGGGCGTGATCATGAACTGGATATCCTTGTTCTCCAGATCGCCCAGCTTGAAATCCACCCCGACATATTGCTCCGATGCGTTGCCGCCGGCGTCCAGAAGCCGCGCCCCCGTGTGCATGGTGTCGAGCTTGAGCGCCTCCACCGTCCTCTGGTTGATGGTCGTGACGCCGCCCGCGGTGCTGAAGAGCATCTTTTCCAGCTGGCCGTTGATGGTGGCAGGCACCAGCACGCGCTGGCCGTCGGGCGTCAGGGGCAGGGAATTGATCAGCACGAGCGAGCCGCAATCCTCCGCCAGTGCCGGTGTGGCGAATGCAAGCCCAAGGGCGGCCGCGCCCAGGACGATGATGCGGTTCATGGCGTTCTCCCAGCCCGGTTTTTCCGGAACGCAACAGCAGGTTTTTATATGCTACGGATCGTAGCGATACAAGGAGAGCGCGTCCGCTGACCGGCCCAGCGATCTGAAATCGCTGTAATGCGGCACCGCGGCAAATCACGAATGGCTGTGATGCGCGGCCTCTTTCGCCACCTCTTCCCGCGCCTTGGGGTGACCCAGGTCGTTGGCGTGATAATGGACGATATGCCGGGTCTTGAGATCGATGGTCACGAAATCATCCGGCGCCTTGGTCCAGGTGCCGTCGCTGGCCGGGTGGTATTCGATGCGCAGCTGCGCGTCTGACGCGATGACGCGCAGATAGCCGTAATCCTGGTCGTCGTAATTCTCCAGCACCACCAGGTCATGGCTGGCGTCGGATTTCTGGATCACCTGCGGGGCGCGGATGGTATGGCCGCCGGATTTCGCCAGGGCCTGATGATTGTGGCCGCCATTGCCGCAGATGATATAGGGAATCTGGGTCTTGCCGGCATTGCGGGTGCGGGTGAAGCGCTGATAGTTGTGGGCATGACCGGAAAGAAAGGCGTGCGGCCACACGCCGGTCTGTGCGCAAATCTTGTCGATCTGGTTTGACATGTCGATGCTCCAGCCATGCTGGGCGCCCGCGGTGTAGGGTGGATGGTGGTCGGCGAAAAGCAGGGCGCCCTGATAGTTTTCCTCCTTCACGCGCGCCAGCGCCGCTTTCAGAAAGGTCAGCTGGCTGTCGCCGATATCGTCATCGGCAATCACGCCCGAGTCTTCCAGCGTGTTGCTGTAAAGCATGATGATGCGCAGGAACGGGGCCTCGAAGGTGAAGAACACGCCGGGCTGGATCTGGGCGGTGCGCGACAGTCCGCCGGCTTCCGGGGTTACGGCGAAGTCCTCGGCGCAGAAATTGCGCAAATAGGCTTCCAGGCTCGTGGCGCCATGCAGCGGCGAGATCATGCCGTCATGATTGCCGGCCGCCGCCAGGATGGGCGCCGGGTAATCGCGATAGGGCTCATAGAACTGGTCGTAGTAATATTGCGGCTCGCCAAAGCTGTAGACGATGTCGCCCAGGAGGAAGTGGAACTGCGGCACTTCCTTGGGATCACTTTCCTTGAAATCGCCCAGCAGCTTGTCGACCACCAGATTTTCCGATGCCGGGCCGCGGGTGCTGCCGCAATCGCCCAGGGCGTGAAAAACGATCTGGCCGCTTTTCTGGATGGTGTTGCAGGTCTTTTTGGCCTGGGCCTGGACATCATCGGGGCTGCTTTCGATTCCGCCCAGCACCTGTTCCAGCGTCAATTGCGGTTCGTCGCCGCCGCGCGGCGGCGGGAAGGCCATTGCTTTCAGCTTGTGCTCGGCATTCAGCGTGTCGATGGCCTTGTAGGCCTGGGCATCGGAGGCATGCTTGATGCGGAAATGTTTGGGGTCTTCGGTGGGCTCTGGCTGGGCGAAGACCGGCCGCGCCGGATTGCGCGTCGCGGGCCTGTGCCGGCTGGCGCCGTTGCCATTGTCGCCTTGGGATTTGGATTTGCTCGCCATGATCGGCCTTTCTCTGCAAGGACCTCGGCGGCAGAGTGGATATGACGTGTGACGGTTTGTGTGGCGGCGGCGGAACTCAGACCGCGGCGATGTCGAGAAATATTCCCGGCTCCGGCCTCACCGTCATCATCATCACCGGATGCGGGCTGGGCGCTGCGGGTGTAAACCGGAAGTTTTGGACCAGGCTGGCCAGGATGATGCGGGCCTGCATCATGGCGAAATTCGCGCCGACGCAGACGCGCGGGCCCGCGCCAAAGGGCAGATACTGATACCGGTTCATCTTGACGCGGTTTTCGCCCGCGAACCTGCCGGGATCGAATTGTTCCGGCCGCTCCCACCACAATTCATGACGGTGCAGCGCCCAGATGGGCAGAAAAACAATGTCATTGGGCTCGACCTGGCGGCCGCACAATTCGTCTTTCGCCAGCGCGGTGCGGGCCAGAAGCCCGACCGGCGGATAAAGCCGCATCGCTTCTTCCAGCACCTGCTCGACCAGCGGCATGGCCTCAAGATCGGCCGGACCGGCGGCGCGGCCTTTCAGCCGAGGCGTGACTTCCGCCCTGACACGTTCCTGCCATTCGTCACTATGGGCAAGCAGATAAAGCGCCCAGGACAGAGCGAGCGCCGTCGTCTCGTGACCGGCGACGATGAAGAACTGCATGTTATGAACCAACTCTTCCTTCGACATCTGCTGTCCGGTTTCGGGATCGCGCGCCGCCAGCATGTGATTGAGCAGGTCATCGGCGCCGGCTGATGCCTCCTTGCGCCGGGCCTCGATGGCGGCGGCCACCATGTCATGCATGGTATGGACGGATGACGCCGCCAGCAGCTCGCCGGGCCGGGGAAACCATTGTGGGAAGCCCAGAAAGTCCAGCAATGAGGCGCGGCCGGCGGTCTGGAAATATTGGGAGATGGCGTTGCTGAAGGTCGTGCCGTCGAAATGCTCGCGCCCCGACAAGGCGACGTCGCAGATCACATCGAAGGTCGCGGTCAGCATTTCGGTGACCAGCTCGGCGCGCCTGTTCGCGGCCAGGCGCTTGCAGGCGCGTTCCGCCGTCGCCGTCATGGCGGGCGCCAGCGCCACCACATTGCGGTGGGTGAAAACGGGCGCGACCGCCTGGCGCTGCCATTTCCATTCCGCGCCATCGGCGTTGAACAGGCTGTTGCCGATCGCGGGCCTGAGCATCCGGCGCATGATCTCGGATTTGGGATAGTTGGCGAGATTGTCCAGCATCACCCGCTTCATGCCGCCGGGATCGGCCAGCATGTGCCAACGCATCAGCATTTCGCCCGAGACCATGGGCTGGCGGTAGGAAAGCGCGGGAATGATCTCCAGCACATTGCGGCGGGCGATCAGCGCGGTTTGGAGCCGCGACAGGCGGCGGCGATGCACCGGAGCGCCGACGGGAATGAAATCCGCGCTCAAGATGCCTCTCCCGCTGTCACCGATCCGCCGGATGCGGGAAAATTGCGGGGCGCCTTTTCTCCGTGATGGTGCCCGCGGCCGAGGCCCCGCCACCTGTCATGATGGCCGGCGCAAACGGGCCGGCCTGGAAATCTGCCCTGTTCAGCGGTCACATCGAATCACTTCCATGGAACGCACGCTTGCCAACTATCTCATCGTGTAGGGAGGCCGATACTTCAGTATTAGCGAGCCTATCTTTTGTGAGAAATCCGGCAAGCCATAATCCCGCAATCAGGAGGCCAGCAGGCGAAGGGATTTTCGTGACGCGCAAAACATTTCAAAGGAACCGGGTGATTGTGGCGGCCTCCTTGGACGGCGCCACGACCAGAGAACTGGCGCTCCATTTCAATCTCTCCCTGAAGAGTGTTACCGAGATCATCCGGAACGAACGCCACAGGCTGGAGCTAAGCCCCGATCCTTTGTACCGCGCGCTGCGGCAATCAGGCCGGGAGCAATCAGAACTGCAGTAACGGAGGCGCGCTGCCCGTTCCTGTCCATCGCCAGGAGGGGTGCTAAAGGTAGATATCATCTCTCGCAAGATAGCCGGAAATATAATCCCGGACCCCATCCTCCAGGCTTGTGAAGGGCCTGTCGTAGCCGGCGTTCCGCAATTTGCCGATGTCCGCCTGCGTATAGTTCTGATAGCTGACCGATATCGCCACCGGCATATCCATGAATTCAATGGCGCAGGCCCTGTTCACGGCCGCGAACATCGCTTCTGCCAGGTCCCACCAGCTGCGCGCCTGGCCGGTGCCCAGGTTGAACAGCCCTGAGATGGAGGGATTGTCGAGCAGCCACAGCATGATATCGACGCAATCGCGCACATGATCGAGACCGCCTTGCTGGTCTTCCTCTCGATCAATTCCTCCTCCAGCCCCAGGACGCGCAAGTTGGCGGCGGCGGAACATGCCGAGATCGTGGACGCGATTGAATCAAGGGATAAAAGCGCCGCGGCGCAAGCCATGCTGCACGCGATCGACGCCGGACATGTCCATGCAAAGCAGGCGCAAAGAGAACGCCGGCGGCCCCGGCCGCGATAGATATCGGCCGGCTGTTGCGCGCATTTTGAATAAAATTAAAAGCAAATTTGATCCGTGAGTTGTCTAAAAATACCAACGTATGATTGATCAAATGGAGGCTGGCTGAATAGCGTTTTGCCGAAGTTGCTTTCAGCGAAGTGGCAAGAACGCGAATGACGATCGATCCAGTCCTGCTTCTGTCCGAGGAAATCCGTTCAGCAGAAGCGGCCCTGCGGGAGGTGACCCGCCAGCAAAACCGGGGAAACGGCAAAGACCATGGCCGCCTGCTCAATTTGCTCCTGGCCAGGGTCAGGCGCCTCAATGCGGAACTCATGGAGACCCGGCCGACAAGCGCGCGCGGCTCGGCCGAGCTGCTGCGCGCCACCGCGGGCAGGTTTTCCTTTTCGCAGTCGCGCTTCATCACGCGGCTTCACGACATCGCGGACAGGCTGGAAAAGGGCCATGCCAGCGGCGCCGACCTGATCTGGCTTCGCGCCGTGGAAGTCGTGGCCAGGGAGGGCATTCTCGGCATGGTGGGCATTCGTGTCGCGCCACTGTTGCGGTCCGCCATCGTCGGGGCGTCAAGGCCGGTGATGGTATCGGAGACGGCGTCCCTGTCGCGCGACAATCCCGCCTGGCGAAGCGTATTGTCCATGCCGTGCGCGCCCTAGGGCTGGCGTGGCATCGGGGCCCCGTTCAGCAGCGGAAGGGCCGGCCCGGCCCCGGGACGCCAGAAGGCACACACTTATATATTATAGGGCTCCTATTATGGGGGCTCGGGCCCGGCCCTCGAACAGGCCCTCCTGGAGATGAGTCAGGCAGCGCAAGTGGCAATCGCTGGTGAAGTCTGGCGCCTTTTCTCTGCACGACTTTAACCACGCTGTTGATCCGGCGGACGCTGATGCCGAATTTTTTTTCGCGGCCGATTCAATCGCCGTAATTCCGTCATCCTTTGGCGCTTTGCCGCACATCGGCGCGAATATCACGGGCTACGCAAGTGCCGCCTCAATCTTCTCACTGACATTGCCAAACAATGCGGCCTGGCGCGGCCGGATTCATGCGCCGTTTGCCATCGTAAAAACGGCGGCTCCCCCGGCGCTTTGAAAATCCAGCAAACCTGATAATCCTGTGCTCCGGCGGCGATCGGGGCCATCAAGATAATCTGGACGGGTATCGCTGGTCCGTCCTTCAGGGGGATCCCATGGATCTGCTGCGGTTTCTGGCGCGCCTCCCGGCGCGGCTGGCGGAGCTTGTCAAGCGTCTGTTTCAAATTGTTGCCAAGGAAACGGCGCCGGCATTGCGCGCGGTGTTCGGCGACATCTCCTTCGCCTGGTCGCGCCCGGACTGGATGGCGCGGCTTCTCGACCATATCCGCAAACAGCCGCGAATTTATGCCGGCGGCGCGCTGGGCGCTGCCGTCCTTATCGGCGCCGCCTGGGGCGGCTGGTCCTGGTACAGGCATCTGCCCCATCCGCCCGAGCCGGAACGGATCACCTTTGAGGCTCCCGCTCCCGCGATCACCGACTATGCCCCCGCCGACGACGTGCACAAGATCATCATCCATCCCCTGGACGTGAAGTTTTCCGCCTCGGCGGCGCCGATCGAGCTGGTCGGCAAGACCGTCACCAGGGGCATCACCCTGTCGCCTGCGCTCAGAGGCGTGTGGAGCTGGACCGATGACCGCACCCTGCATTTTGTCCCGGCCCAGGACTGGCCAGTCGGGGCCCATGTCGAGGTCACGTTTGACGTGCGCCAGGCTTTCGCCCCGCATGTGCTGATGGCGGACGATCATTTCGCCTTCGACATGCCGGCTTTCGCCATGACCGCCGGCAATGCGGAGTTCTACCAGGACCCCACCAACCCGGCGGCCAAGAAGACCATCATGGCGCTGAACTTCAACTATCCGATGGACCCGGCGGAGCTGGAAAAGCGCATCGGCCTGGCGCTGAAGGGCCGCGACGGCCAAGACGGCAACAAGGCCGGCGACGCGATCAAGTTCACCGTCATCTATGACGCCGTCAAAATCAAAGCCTTCGTCCATTCCCAGCCGCTGGCGCTGCCGCGCGACAATGATGCGGTGAAGATGACGGTGGCGCGCGGCGTGCGCAGCCTGCGCGGCGGCGATCCCACCAGCGATCCGCTGGAGATGGAAACCAATGTGCCGGGGCTTTACAGCCTGGCGGTCCAGTCCATCACTCCCACCCTGGTCAACAACGACAAGTATGAACCGGGGCAGGTGGTGGTGGTCACCGCCAGCGACGCGGTGCGCGGCAATGACCTGGCCGGCATGGTCAAGGCCTGGGTCCTGCCCAGGCGCAATCCCAAGGTCCGCCAGCCGGACAATGCCCGCCCCTATGCCTGGAATTACAACGAGGTCAGCGAGGATGTCCTGCACCAGTCGCGGCCCCTGAAGCTCGAGGTGACGCCGACCGAGAAGGAATTCTCCGAGGTCCAGAGCTTCAAATATGACGCCGATCCCTATGACCGCGTCTATTTCCGGGTGTCCGGCGGCCTCAAATCCTTTGGCGGCTACATCCTGGGCGCCAACAAGACCGGGATTTTCACCATTCCCGACTATCCCAACCTGCTGCGCTTCATGGCCGACGGTTCGCTGCTGGCGCTGTCGGGCGACAAGCACATCTCGGTGGTCTCCCGCAACATGCCGGGGATGAAGCTGGAGATCGGCCGCGTGCTGCCCGACCAGCTGCAGCACCTGGTGAGCCTGAACAGCGGCACCTATTCCAATCCCCAGCTGAACGGGCCGTTCGGGGCCGACAGCATCGTGGAACGCTTCAGTGAGAAGCATCCCTTCCCCGCCGGCAAGCCGGGCGAGGCCCATTATGAAGGCCTGGACCTCGGTCCGTATCTCAGCCCGGGCAAGCGCGGCGTTTTCCTGCTGCGCCTTCTTTCCTGGGATCCCGCCAGGGACAAGGACGAAGCCGACAATGACCGCTACGCCACGGCGCAGGATTCCCGCCTGATCGTGGTCACCGACCTGGGCCTGCTGGCCAAACGGGCGCTGGATGGCAGCCGCGACGTCTTCGTCCAATCCATCCGCACCGGCCAGCCGGTCGCTGGCGCCACCGTCTCGGTCCTGGCGCTCAATGGCCAGACCCTGTTCAGCGAGACCAGCCCGGCCGACGGGATGGTGCATTTCCCCACCCTCAAGGGGCTCAACCGCGAAAAGCGGCCCGTGATGTATGTGGTGCGGCTGGGCGAGGACCTGTCCTTCCTGCCGGTCGAGCAAGAGGACCGCAAGCTGGACTATTCCCGCTTTGACGTCGGCGGCGAGGTCAATGCCGCCAGCGCCGGCGAACTGTCGGGTTATCTCTTTTCCGACCGCGGCATCTACCGGCCTGGCGACCGCTTTCATGTCGGCCTGATCGTGCGCACCGCCAGCTGGGCGAAAAGTCCGGCGGGCGTGCCGCTGGAGGCCGAAATCGTCGATCCGCGTGGTGAGACCGTCAAGCGCCAGTCCATCGCGGTGGATACGGCCGGCTTTGCGGAGATGGACTATGCCCCCGCGGAAACCGCGCCCACCGGCACCTGGACGGTGAACCTCAATCTCGTGGGCAAGAACGGGAATGCGGAAAACACCATCGGTTCCACCACCCTGTCGGTCAAGGAATTCCTGCCCGACAGCATGAAGGTCGATGCCAACCTGTCGGAGCATGTCGCCGACGGCTGGGTGAAACCGGGCGCGCTCGAGGGGCTGGTCGATGTCCACAATCTCTTTGGCACCCCCGCCGCGAACCGCCGCGTCGAAGCCACCCTGACGCTCAATCCGGCCTTCCCCGCCTTCCGCAACTGGACGGAGTTCAACTTCTATGACGTGCGTCATGCCAAGGACGGTTACACCACCAAGCTGCAGGACGGCCACACCGACGATCACGGCCATGCCGAGTTCGATCTCGACCTGAAGAAATATGCCGACGCCACCTATCGCCTGGATTTCCTGGCCAAGGCCTATGAAGCCGGCGGCGGCCGCAATGTCGCGGCCAGCGCCGAAACCCTGGTGTCCAGCAATGACTGGCTGGTCGGCTACAAGGCGGTGGACGACCTGGCCTATATCAAGCGCGGCAGCCGTCATTCGGTGCGCCTGGTGGCGATCGACCCGCAGACGCGGTCCATCGCACGCGGCGGCCTGCAGGCGCAGCTGATCGAGCGCCGCTACGTGTCGGTGCTCACCAAGCAGGATTCCGGCGTCTATAAATACGAGTCCAAACTCAAGGAAGTGCCCGTCGCCTCCGCGCCGCTGTCCATTCCGGTGAACGGCACGGATTATCCGCTCGCCGCCGACAAGCCCGGCGACTTCGCCATCTTGATCCGCTCGGGCGACCAGACCGTCAATCGCATCGAATATTCGGTGACCGGCGCGGCCAATCTTTCCCGCAGCCTGGACCGCAATGCCGAACTGCAGGTCAAGCTCAACAAGCCGGACTTTGCGCCTGGCGAATCCGTCGAAGTCTCGCTGCGCGCGCCTTATGCCGGCAGCGGGTTGATCACCATCGAGCGTGACAGGGTCTATGCCCATGCCTGGTTCACGGCAAAGACCACCAATTCGGTGCAGCATATCAGCGTGCCGGCTGGCTTCGAGGGCAATGGCTATATCAATGTCCAGTATGTCCGCGATCCTTCGTCGGACGAGATCTTCATGAGCCCGCTGAGCTATGGCGTGGTGCCGTTCTCGGTCAATGTGGATGCGCGCCGCAACGGCCTGAAGTTGGACACGCCGCAGCTGGCCAGGCCCGGCGACACCGTCACCTTCAAACTGCATGCGGCCCAGCCCGCGCGGGTGGTGGTTTTCGCGGTGGATGAGGGCATCCTGCGCGTCGCCCATTACAAGCTGGGCGATCCGCTGAAATTCTTCTTCCGCAAGCGCATGCTGGAAGTGCAGACGGCGCAGATTCTTGACCTGATCCTGCCCGACTTCAAGAAGCTCCAGGCCGCGGCCGCGCCGGGCGGTGACGGCGGCGACGCCATCGGCCGCCAACTCAATCCCTTCAAGCGCAAGCATGACCAGCCGGTGACCTACTGGTCGGGCATCGTGGAGGTGAAGGGCGAGCGCGATTTCCAGTACCGCGTGCTCGATTATTTCCACGGCAGCCTGCGGGTGATGGCGGTGGCTGTGGCGCCCGAGCGCATCGGCATCGCCGAAAACTCCACCGTCGTGCGGGGCGATTTCGTTCTGACACCCACCGCGCCGACCACGCTTGCGCCCGGCGACGAGGCCGATATCGGCGTCGGCGTCTCCAACAATCTGAGCGGAATGGGACAGACGCCGGTGCCGGTCGCGGTGACGCTCAAGGCCGGACCGCAATTCCAGCTTCTGGGCGGCAATGTCCAGACCCTGAAGCTGGCGCCGGCGCATGAAGGCGTGGTGAGTTTCCGCGTCCGCGCCACCCAGGCGCTGGGCTCCGGCAATCTCACCTTCACCGCCGGTTATGGGGGCAAGTCCGCGTCCCAGGGCGTCGATATCTCCGTCCGTCCGGCCGCCGCCTATCGCGCCCAGATCGACATCGCCCGCGTCGCGCCCAACAGCAAGAAAGCGGTGCTGTCCTTGCGCAACATGCATGACCAGGAAAGCCAGCGCCGGGCCAGCATCTCCACCGTGCCGCTGGTCCTGTCACAGGGGTTGAGCAGCTGGCTGGAGAAATACAGCAACTATTGCAGCGAACAGCTGGTCAGCATGGCCATGCCGCGGCTGGTGATGTCCAAATGGTCCGGCGTGCCGGTGGTCGCCCGCGCCACGGTGCAGCCGGTGGGCGACAATGACCCGCTGATGGCCCAGATCGACATCTTGCGCTCCCGCCAGAATGCGCAAGGCGGCTTCGGCCTCTGGACCCAGACGCCGGACTCCGAGCCCTTCGTTTCCGCCTACGCCATGCATTTCCTGCTGGAGGCGCGCGACCGCGGTGTGGCGGTGCCTGCGGACATGATCAGCGCCGGCAACAATTACCTGCAGCTCCTGGCGCGCGAGGAAGGCGACAGCTCGCTGGCGGGGCTGCGCCAGCGCGCCTATGCCGTCTATCTCCTGACCCGGCAGGGCAACGTCACCACCAATTCGCTGGCGGCGGTGCAGAAGCGGCTGCAGGACGCCTATCCCAACAGCTGGAAGAATGACCTGGCCGCGGCGTGGCTGGCGGCGTCCTACAAGATGCTGAAGCAGGACAAGGAAGCCGATGCCCTGATCGCAGGGCCACAGCGCCAGCTCGAGCGCGAAACCAGAGCCGGCATCCCCGGCGGCGGAGGGGAATATTTCTACGACGACTATCTGGATCCGCTGATCCGCGACTCCAGCGTGCTCTATCTTCTGGCCCGGCATTTTCCCGACCGCGCCAGGAACCTGTCGCCGCGCGCCATGGAAAATATTTCCCGGCCGCTGGAAAATGACTGGATCAATACCCTGTCGGCCGGCATGACCTTGCTGGCGCTGGACGCCTATGCTTCGAACAATGCCCAGGCCGTGGACAAGCTTGGCATCGAAGAACTGCATGGCGGCACCAGCAAATCCATTGCCACCCTGCAGAACAAGCTGCTGCAGAGCGGAACATGGAGCGGCTCAGCCACCGGCCTGCGCTTCGACAATGGCAGCGCCCTTCCGGCCTGGTCGGTGGTGAGCCAGGCTGGCTATGACCGCGATGTCCCTGCAAAGGCGATCCGCAATGGGCTGGAGATCACCCGCGACTATACCGCGGCCGGGGGCAAGCCGCTGGGCGACATAACGGTGGGCGATGAAATCGAAGTGCATGTGAAGATACGCGCCACCGCAGGCAAGGGCATGGGCAATATCGCGGTGGTGGACCTGCTGCCGGGCGGCTTCGATCCGGTCCAGTCCCTGCCGCCGCCGCCCGATGCGGGCGCGCAGGCGCAAGGCGATACCGGAAGCGATGAAACGGCTGCGCCGCCGGCGCCCACCATCCGCGTCACCGGTTCGAGTTGGACGCCGCAATATACCGATGTGCGCGAGGACCGGGTGGTGATCTACGGCTTCGCCGGCCCCGATGTGCAGGAGTATATCTATCGCATCAAGGCCAGCAACAGCGGCAGGTTCATCGCCCCGCCGGCCTATGGCGAGTCCATGTATGACCGGCGGGTGCAGGCCCGTGCGCCCGGCGGCACCACGCTGACGGTGAAACCCGCGCCGTGACCGGTTCTGCAATGACGCAGATAGCCTCCCTGATCGCAATGATACGTCGCTTTGTGGTGCGCTGGCAGAACGGACTGGTGGGCGCGGGCCTGGTGCTGGCGCTGCTTGTAGGTGTGCGGCTCTGGCCCCATCCGCCGCTCAGGGGCTGGAAGCCGTCATCGGTCGCGGTCTATGACATGCGTGGCAGATTGCTGCGTCTGGTGCTGGCCAGCGATGACCGCTACCGGCTGTGGGTGCCGCTGAACCAGATGGCGCCGCAGCTGGTGGACGCGGTGCTGCTGCACGAAGACAACTGGTTCTGGTGGCATCCGGGCTTCAATCCTTACGGCCTGGTGCGCGGCGCCTGGGTGACCTATGTGCGCCATGGCAACCGCCAGGGCGGCTCCACCATCACCATGCAGCTGGCGCGGCTGCTCTGGCCGCTCAACACCCGCACCCCGCTGGGCAAGGCGGAGCAGGTGGGGCGCGCCATGGAGCTGGAGTTGTTCTACTCCAAGCGCGATATATTGGAGGCCTATCTCAACTACGCGCCCTATGGCCACAATGTCGAAGGCGCGGGCGCGGCGGCGATCGCCTATTTCGACCGCCCGGTGGGCACGCTGTCATTGCCCGAAGCCCTGACGCTTGCGGTGCTGCCACAGGACCCCGAGCGGCGCCTGCGCAAGGGTCCCGAGGGCGGTGACATCATCAACCGCCGCCTGACGGTGTCGCGCGACCGGCTCTATCAGCAATGGTTCGGCGCGCACCCCCAGGACGCGTCGCTCAAGCCGCTCTTTGCCTTGCCGCTCACCATGCGGCCGCTGGCGCGTCTGCCCTTCGAGGCGCCGCATGCGGTGGAACAGCTGCTTGCGGCGCGCCGCCTGGCGGCGGACGGGGAGCCGCGCGTGAGATCGACCATCGACCTTGACCTGCAGCATATATTGGAGCGCCAGGTCACCCGCTATATCGCGCGCAGCAATGACAAGGGCATCGCCAATGCCTCCGCCATTCTGGTGGACACGCGCGACATGGGCATCCGCGCGCTGGTGGGGTCGGCGGATTATTTCAACCGCGGTCTGTCGGGACAGGTGAACGGCACTTTGGCGCGCCGTTCGCCGGGCTCGACCCTGAAGCCCTTCATCTATGCGCTGGGATTCGATCAGGGCGTCCTGCATCCCGAGACGGTGCTGCGCGACGTGCCGACCTCTTTTGGCCCCTATACGCCGGAGAATTTCGACGGCCAGTTCCTGGGCCCGATCACCGCCACCGATGCGCTCAACCGCAGCCGCAACATTCCCGCGGTATGGATCGCCTCCCAACTTCACTCGCCGGATCTCTACCAGTTCCTGCAAAGCGCGGGCGTCGGGCCGATGGCCAGCGAGGAGCATTACGGCCTGGCGCTGGTCCTGGGCGGCGGCGAAGTCAGCATGCAGGAAATGGCCGCACTTTACGCCATGCTGGCCAATCAGGGCGTTCTGAAACCTTTGCGTCTCAGCACGACGGATCCGCAGGCCGGCGGCACGCGCCTGGTCAGCGCACAAGCCAGCTTCATGGTGATGGACATATTGCGCCAGCATGTGCGTCCCGACGAGACCAGCGGCGCGCAGCCGGAGCATGCGCCGATCTACTGGAAGACAGGCACCAGCTGGGCCTTCCGCGATGCCTGGACGGCGGGCATGTTCGGCCCCTATGTCCTGGTCGTATGGGTTGGCAATTTCGACGGCTCCGGCAACCCCGCCTTTGTCGGCGCGGATGCGGCCGCGCCGCTATTTTTCCAGATCATCGATGCGGTCGAGGCCGAATATCCCGCCTTGCCGCAGCCGGCCGGCAAAATCCCCGCCGGCGTCAAGCCGGTGGAAATCTGCCTGGCCAGCGGCGATCTTCCCAATCAATGGTGCCCGCAAAGGGGGCGCACCTGGTTCATCCCCGGCAAATCGCCCATCCGGGTCAGCGATGTGCACCGGCCGGTGATCATTGACGACGCCACCGGCCGCCCGGCTTGCCCGCCCTATGACGGCAAGCGGGTGCATCAGGAACTGTATGAATTCTGGCCGTCGGATCTGCTGGAGGTATTCGCCAAGGCGGGCATCCCGCGCCGCAAGCCGCCGCAGAATCCGGACTGCCCCAATGCCGGAGAGCCCGAAGGTGCGGCGCCGCGCATCACCTCTCCCCTGCGCGGCGCAAGCTATGTTCTCAGGCTGAGCCAGCTGGACCGCCGGACCATCGCGCTGAGCGCGGTCACCGATGCGGATGTGCATGCGCTTTACTGGTTCGCCGGCGGTGACTTCATCGGTAACAGCAAGCCGGGCGAAACGCTGTTCTGGCAGCCTGCGTCGGCCGGCAGCTACGATCTGCGTGTGGTGGATGATCGCGGCCGCAGTGACCAACGCCCGCTGGACGTGCGGCTGATTCAATAATCCATTAACCGGATTTCACTACCATCGGTCCCGCTGCGGTGGGCGGACACGCTCCGGCAAGGCGTGGAAATCCATCCCGGCGCGGTCTAGAATCGCTTTGCCCGTCCTGTCAGGAAGGCCCGCATGGAACCCATTCCCCGCCACCAGTGCCTTGTATACCGGGGCGCCCCGTCCGAGCATCTTGCTGGACTGGCGCTTCTCATACGGCGAAAGCTGGAAGACAATTACCGTTGCCTTTATCTCCACAATCCCACGATGGTCGCCGGCATTCGCGCATACCTGATGTCATCGGGTCTCAATGTGAGCGAAGCGGTGTTGCAAAAGCGCCTTATCCTGTCATCAGGCCACGATCATCTGCTTGGTGGCGGGTTCGATCCCCAACGGATGCTGAGCCTGTTGAAAGACACCTATGACAGTACGCTGAAGGACGGTTATGCCGGTCTTTGGGCGTCGGGCGACATGGCCTGGGAATTTGGGCCGGCCCGGGACTTTACCACCCTGGTGGCGTATGAGCGCGCGCTCGAAAGATTCTTTCAGACACATCCCGCCATGTGCGGCGTCTGCCAGTATCATGCGGATGTCTTGCCCGATGAGGTGGTGGAGAACGGGCTGGCTGTGCATCCCGGCCTCTATGTGAACGAGACCCTTTCGCGGCTGAACCCTCGATACATGGCTGCTTGACGCGTATCCCTTGACGATCGAAAGCGGACCGCCCACGGGCGATGACCGCTTCTGATGCTGTGGACGGCTCTCCACCAACCAGCCAGCCTGTAACGGTTGGCAGAATGGAGGAGAGCTATGGAGTCTGCAGTGACCATCGGATTGGATCTTGGGAAGTCCGTTTTTCAGGTGCACGGCGTTGA
>DATAWO010000042.1:0-5770 GCA_036267165.1 Rhizomicrobium sp.
GATCCCGATGGGGCGCCGGGCGTGGCAAAGGCTGCACCTGTCTAGACTCGTACCTGGCGCGTGGGATTTTGGCCGATGAGCAGGAGCGCGCGCGGAGCGTACCCAGCGTACGTGAGTACGCGCGACGCACTCAGCGGTCAAAAGACCCGCGCCGTTTAGCAGCATCGGCGAAACGCTCGAACAGATAGTGCGAGTCCATCGGGCCCGGTGACGCTTCCGGATGATACTGGACACTGAACACGTCCTTGTCCTTCAGCCGCAAGCCGCAATTGGTGCCATCGAACAGCGAGACATGGGTTTCGCTGACGCCCTCGGGCAGGCTTTCGCGGTCCACGGTGAAGCCGTGGTTCATCGAGACGATCTCGACCTTGCCGGTGGTCAGGTCCTTGACCGGATGATTGGCGCCATGATGGCCCTGCGCCATCTTCCTGGTCTTGGCGCCCAAGGCCAGGCCCAGCATCTGATGGCCCAGGCAGATGCCGAACACCGGCGTGCCCGTATCGATCACGCCCTTGATGGTGGGGATGGCATATTCGCCCGTCGCCGCCGGATCGCCGGGACCATTGGACAGAAGCACGCCATGCGGCTGGTGGCGCATCACCTCTTCGGTGGTTGCGTTCGCCGGCACCACGGTGATGTCGGCGCCCATCCCCGCCAAAAGGCGCAGGATGTTGCGCTTCACGCCATAGTCGATCACGGTGACGCGGAAAGAGGGCGCGCCTTCTTTCCCATAGCCCTCATTCCAGGCCCAGGGCGTCTCGTCCCATTTGTAGGTCTGGCGTGAGGTGACCTCCTTGGCGAGGTCGAGCCCTTCCAAGCCCGCAAACGACCGGGCCTGGGCGATCAGCGCCTCGCGGTCCAGCTCGGCGCCGCCCAGATTGACCACCACGCCATGCGGCATGCCCTTTTCGCGGATCAGCGAGGTCAGGGCGCGGGTGTCGATGCCCGCCACCGCCGGGATGTTGTGCTTCTTCAGCCAGGCATCCAGCGCCAGCAGGTTGCGGTAGTTGGAGGGATGTTCGGCATCGGCCCGCACCACCAGGCCGCGCACCACCGGGGTGGTGGTCTCGATGTCCTCGCCATTGGTGCCGACAATGCCGATATGCGGGAAGGTGAAGGCCACGATCTGGCCGGCATAGGAGGGATCGCTGAGGATCTCCTGATAGCCGGTCATTGCGGTGTTGAAGCAGACCTCGCCGATGGCGGAGCCCGCCGCGCCGAAGCCGGCGCCTTCGAAAAAAGTGCCGTCGGCCAGCATCAGGCCGCCACGCGAAAATACGGACTCCGCGCTGGCGGAGGGGGCAGGAGATGGATCGCTCATGGGAGGCCTCGAATTTGCGCGAAAATTAGGTATGCGCGCCTCGCACGTCAACCAGAATTTATTGTTGAATTTCAACAGGTTGGAATTATCTCCCAATTCCCATTAGTGTCGTGGCTTCGAAGTTCGCTTTGAGCCCGATATCGGTGATGTTGCGAACTTCGAAGCCAAAACGACACTAAAATCAATAAATTGCTGGTGTCCTCCGATTCCGAAATTCGCTCGGGGCTGATATCAGGACCATGCGAATTTCGGAATCGGGACACCAGGGTCCGCGCAGCAAAAAGGAAAAGACTCATGTCGCTTCGCGCCCAGCTCACTGACGCCATGAAAGAGGCGATGAAGACCAAGGATGCCAAGCGGCTGGCCACCGTGCGTCTGGTGCTGGCGGCGCTGAAGGATCGCGACATCGCTGCGCGCAGCGAAACCAGCCGCGAGCTTCTGGGCGATGACGAAATCCTGGGGCTGATGGCCAAGATGATCAAGCAACGCGAGGAATCCGCCACCGCCTATGACGCGGGCAACCGCCCGGAACTGGCGGCGGGCGAGCGCGAGGAAATCACCATCATCCGCTCCTTCATGCCGGCCCAGATGGACGAGGCGGCGATGAAAGAGGCGATCAGGAAGACCATCGCCGAGACCGGTGCCGCCTCGATCAAGGACATGGGCAAGGTGATGGCGGTGTTGAAGGAACGCTATGCCGGGCAGATGGATTTTTCGAAGGCCAGTGCGGCCACGAAAGACGCGCTCTCCGGTAAGTGAGAAAAAGGGCGGGTTGGACCTGATTCACAGGAATCGCAGGGCTTTGTCCCCCATTTGTGGGGATTTGCGCGTAGACTGCTTCCATGCGCTATGGCGAAGGATTGCTGGAGGAAGTCCGGCGGCGGACCGATCTGGTCGCGCTGGTGGGCCGGCGCGTGAAGCTGGTGCGCAAGGGCCGCGTGATGTGGGGCTGCTGCCCCTTCCACCAGGAAAAGTCGCCCAGCTTCAAGGTCGAGAATGAGCGGCGGCTGTACAAATGCTTCGGTTGCGGCAAGGGCGGCGATGCCTTTCGCTGGCTGATCGAAACCGAGGGCCTGAGTTTCCGCGAGGCGGTGGAGAAGCTGGCCGGTGAAGCGGGCGTGGAACTGCCCAAATGGTCGCCGGAAGACGAAGCGCGGGAGCTGAAGAAGAAATCGCTCTACGACATCGTGGAACTGGCGGCCAAATTCTATGAAGCCCAGCTGTTTGAACCGTCCGGCCGTGAGGCGCGCGACTATCTGAAGGGCCGGGGCCTGGACAGCGCGGCCGCCAGGCAGTTCCGCCTGGGCTATGCGCCGGGCGGGAACAGCGCCCTGATCGCCCATCTGACCGGCCACAACATCACCCAGGACGACATCATCGCCGCCGGCCTGGCGCGGACCGCCGAGGATGGACGGCCGATGCGCGACTTCTTCTTCAACCGGGTGATGTTTCCCATCAGCGACGGGCGCGGCCGCCTGATCGCCTTTGGCGCCCGCGCGCTGGAAGCCGATGTCAAGCCCAAATACATCAACACGGGCGAGACGCCGCTCTTTTCCAAGGGCGCCCAGCTTTACAATTTCGCCACCGCCCGGGCCGCCGCCATCAAGGCGGGCACCATCATCCTGGCCGAAGGCTATATGGACGTGATCGCGCTGGTGCGCGCCGGTTTTGCCCATAGCGTGGCGCCCCTGGGCACTGCGCTGACCGAAGACCAGCTTCATCTTATGTGGCGCAGCGCGCCCGAACCCATCCTGGCCTTTGACGGTGATGCGGCGGGGCTCAAGGCCGCGCATCGCGCCGCGCATCTGGCGCTCCCGCATCTCAAGCCCGACCATTCCCTGCGCTTTGCCTTCCTGCCTTCGGGCGAGGACCCCGACAGCTTCATCGCCGCCAATGGCGCAGGCGCGATGACGGTGCTGTTGGAGACCGCGCTTCCTCTGTCTCAACTGCTGTGGCGTGCCGAAACCGAGGGCAAGGATCTGTCCACGCCGGAGCGGCGGGCGGGGCTGGAACACAACCTGAAGGAGATCACCGACCGCATCACCGACGCCAAGGTGGCCGATTATTACCGCCGGGGCTTCGACCAGCTGGTGTTTGAGAACTTCAAGCGGCGATCGCCCCAGCCAAGGGCCGATCGCACCCCGGCCCGGCCGACTTCAGGCCGGGATGGTAAATTCCGGGGCGGTTTCAAGCCTCGCCCCCTGCCTGGGACCCCCGAGGCGGTCTCGGCCAGTGTCCAGGCCAGCGCCCTGGTCCGGTCGGGGCAGGCCGGCGCCCGCCATGCCAAGGAGATGGAACTGGGCCGGCTCCTGGTCGAAGCCCCCGAAATCGCCCTGGCGGAGGCGGAATCGCTGGCGGTGCTGAATCTGGCCGACCCTTCGCTTGACAGGTTGCGCCACGAGCTTCTAAACCTCGCCGCCTCCGGCTCCAGCCTTGAAAAAGCTGGGGTCCAAACCCATTTGTCTCGTAAGGGAATGGCCGATTTGCTGGCGCATTTTGCCGGTCCTGCGGTCGCCGACCCCCTCTCCAGTTTTCAACGCGCTGTCATGGATTTGCGCGAACTGGCTGGGCAGCAGACCGATGCGCGGCGCCTGTTGGAGCGCCGCAAACAGCGCTTCGACCGGCCCACCGATGGGCGCGGTCACTAGTTAGGGTAGATCACGCGTGACGAAAGCCTCCTCCAGGAAACCGGCAAAGCCTGTCAAAAAGCCGGCTGCGAAAGCCGCTGCTTCCAAGTCGGTGCCGGCCAAGAAAGCCCCCGCCAAGCCCGTCAAGGCTCACGCGAAGCCGGTAAAGGCCGCGGCCAAGTCGCATACGCATGCCAAGCCGGCCGCGAAGGCCGACGCCCACAAGAAAGCCAAGCCCGAAAAGCTGACCAAGGCGCAACTCGCGGCCCTGGCCAAGGAAGAAAAGACCAAGGCCAAGGCCGGCGCCAAGGCCGGCAAGGCCGATTCCAAGGCGGTGGCGCCTGTTGTGCCCCCGCCCAAGCCGGGCGCCAAGCCGCTTGCCAAGAAACCGGGCGAGAACGAGACCCCGGGCGATGCGGATTCGCCCCTGCTGGACATGTCGGACGTCGGCGTCCGCAAGATGATCGCCAAGGCCAAGGCGCGCGGCTATGTCACCTATGACGAACTGAACAAGGTGCTGCCGTCGGACAAGACCTCGTCCGAGCAGATCGAAGACACGATGGCGATGCTCAATGAGATGGGCATCAATGTCATCGAAAGCGAAGAAGCCGAGGAAGGCGAGGAAGGCGGCGCGCTGGTTCCCGAAAGCGGCACCGGTAAGGCGCTGGCCACCACGCCAAAGGCCGGCGAGCAGTATGACCGCACCGACGATCCGGTGCGCATGTATCTGCGCGAGATGGGCTCGGTCGAGCTTCTGTCGCGTGAAGGCGAAATCGCCATCGCCAAGCGCATCGAGGCCGGCCGCGAGCTGATGATCGGCGCCTTGTGCGAAAGCCCGCTGACCTTCGAAGCCCTCACCGTGTGGCGCGACGAGCTGAACGAGGGCAAGGTCCTCCTGCGCGACATCATCGACCTGGAAGCCATGTATGGCGCCGGTCCCGATGGCCAGCCCAATGTACCGCCGCCGGTGGGCCCGGACGGCCAGCCGCTGAATAGCGGCATCAATGCCCTCAACGGCGCCAATGGCGCTGCCCCGCAGGCCCCCGAATTCAAGAAGCCTGCGCCGCCTCCTCCGCCGCCGCCCACCCCCAAACCGGCGCCTGCTCCCAAGGCCGAAGGCGAGGAAGGCAGTGAAGGCGAAGCCGCCGCTGCCGCCGACGGCCAGGAAGAGGATTTCGACGACGAAGGCAATCTGCCGCTTTCGGCGATGGAAGCCGCGCTGAAGCCGCAGGTGCTGGCGGCGCTGGATTCGATTGCCGCCCTCTACAAGAAGCTGGGCAAGCTGCAGGACGCCAGCGTGGAAGCGGCGCTGGCCAGCGACGAGCTTTCCACCGGCCAGGAACGCCGCTTCAAGAAGCTGCGCAACGAGACCATGGACCTGGTCAAGTCGCTCAAGCTCAACAACAACCGCATCGAAGCCCTGGTCGACCAGATGTACGGCATCAACCGCCGCCTGGTCGGGCTGGAAGGCAAGTTGCTGCGCCTGGCCGAAAGCCATGGCGTGGACCGTTCCGAATTCCTCAAACAGTATTTCGGCAACGAGCTCGATCCCAACTGGGCGCGCCGTGTCGGCCGGCTGACCGGCATTGGCTGGCATGATTTCGTCACTGACGAGCGCGACAAGATCAAGACGCTGCGCGACGACATCCAGCAGCTGGCGCAGGAAACCCGCCAGTCGGTTTCGGAATTCCGCCGCAACGTGCAGACGGTGCAGAAGGGCGAACGCGAATCCGGCGTCGCCAAGAAGGAGATGATCGAGGCCAATCTGCGCCTGGTGATCTCCATCGCCAAGAAATACACCAACCGCGGCCTGCAGTTCCTG
>DATAWO010000043.1:0-17484 GCA_036267165.1 Rhizomicrobium sp.
GCCGGGCGAAAGCAGCGCATAGAACACCGCCTGGTTGGCGTTGGCGCCGGAATGGGGCTGCACATTGGCGAAGGCCGCGCCGAACAGCTTCTTGGCCCACTCGATGGCCAGGGTCTCGGCCACATCGACATATTCGCAGCCGCCGTAATAGCGCTTGCCCGGATAGCCTTCCGCATATTTGTTGGTCAGGACGGACCCTTGCGCTTCCAGCACCGCCCGGGAGACGATGTTCTCGGAGGCGATCAGTTCGATCTTGTCGCGCTGGCGGTTCAGCTCGTCCTGGATGGCGCTGAAGACGTCGGGATCGGCGGCCTCAAGTCCCCTGGTGAAAAAGCCTGAACTGGAATCGACGGGATTGGCGGCAGCCGACATTGCTAAAGCCTCTTTGCAACCGGAACGGGTATGGGGGACGATGTTGCGCCCCCGCGCAGGAATGGCGGGTTTAACCCCTCTGGCGCACCAAATCTAGCGTTTCGCGCAAGTTTTGAGGAGCTTCTTGCAACACCCGGGAAAAGCTGAGATTTCCCTAGGTAGGGGGCGGGGCCTTATATGACCGGTGCAAACAGGGTGTGGCGTTGATGGGCAAGGACAGCGAGGACGACATTCTCAAGCTGGTGACGGAGATCGTCGCCGCCTATGTCAGCAAAAATCCCGTGGCCGCGCATGAGCTGCCGGGGATCATCAAGAATGTCCATGCCACCCTGGGCGGTTTCAACGGCAGCGAGGAACGCGCGCCCACCCGCCAGCCCGCCGTGCCGGTGAAGAAGTCCGTGCAGGACGATTACATCGTCTGCCTGGAGGACGGCAAAAAGCTCAAGATGCTCAAGCGTTACCTGCGCGCCCGCTACAAGCTTTCGCCCAACGAATACCGTGCCCGCTGGAACCTGCTGCCTGATTATCCGATGGTGGCGCCGAACTATGCCCAGAAGCGCAGCGACTTCGCCAAGAAGATTGGGCTGGGCAAGGGCGAAGGCCGCAAGGGGAAGCGGAAGAAGGGGTGATCCCGCCCTGGCAAAAATTCCCCGAAATTCCCTTCGGATCAATTGGCTGGCGTATGGAGCAAGGGGAGCAATATTGGAAAGAATTCAGCGACTGGTTCGCGCGAAAGCAGCCGCAGGCGAAGCAACGGTATGCTGACGAGAATCCCGAACCCGCGGAATGGCGGGGTTTCTATACGCGTAAGATGATTTGATTTTCCTGTCATGGCCGGGCTTGACCCGGCCATCCATGGATGACCGGCTCGGAGGCCGGTCATGACAGGGAGTGGTTCGCTTTTCAGCCATGAAGGCGAAATCGAGATGTTCAAATCCCAAGCAGCGGCGGCAGTCGCCGCGCCGTCCAGTCATTCGCCTGCCCATAGGCATGGGCCAGCTTGAGGCAATCCATCTCGTGATGGACAGGGGCGATGATCTGAAGCCCCATGGAAAGGCCCCGCCCATCAAAACCGGCCGGCACCGCTAGGGACGGACAACCCGCCATCGTGACCAGGCACACCGCCTTCATCCATTCGTGATAGGTCTGCATGGTCTGGCCGGCGATCTGGTGCGGCCAATGCTCGTTGATGTCGAAGGCAAACAACTGGGCCGTCGGCATCAGGAGGAAATCATAACGGCCAAACAGCTGCTGGACCGCGTTCGACCAGTGGGTGCGCGCCACCGAGGCCGCCGTCACGTCAAAGCCTGACAGCTTCTGGCCGCCCTCGATTTCATAGATCGCTTCCGGCTTGAGCAGCGCCCGCTTGACGGGATCGGCATAGTAATTGTGCAGGCTCCAGCCCTGCTGCCATAGCCTGAGCTTGATGAAAGCCTGCCAGGCCGGCTCGGGCTCGGCATCCGGCATGGCCGCATCAGCGGTGCAGCCCAGGCTTTCGAAGGTCTTGAGCGCCGCGTGGCAGACATCCAGCACGCCGGGCTCATAAGGCGCCGCACCACTCAGGTCGCCCAGCCAGCCGATGCGCTTGCCTTTGAAATCGGCCGTCAGATCAGCCAGGAAGCGCGTCCCGGATCCTTCCACCGACAGCGGCGCGCGCGGATCATAACCGGCCAGCACCGACAGGAGCAGCGCCAGGTCAGGCACATTGCGCGCCATGGGGCCGGCGACGGCCAGCGAAGGCAGCCAGGCGTCCTCGCCCGCCGACGGCACCACGCCAAAGCTGGTGCGGAAGCCGAAGACATTGTTCCAGCCCGCAGGGTTTCGCAAAGACCCGCCATAGTCGGTGCCATCGGCCAGAGGCAGCATGCGCATGGCGAGTGACACCGCGCCGCCGCCGGTGCTGCCGCCGGCCGAGCGGGTCTGATCATAGGCATTGTGGGTGGCGCCATAGACCGGGTTGTAGGTATGCGAGCCAAGGCCGAATTCCGGCACATTGGTCTTGCCGATGAAGATGGCGCCAGCCTTGCGCATGCGCTCCACCGGCAGGGAATCCTGGGTGGGCACAAAGTCTTTCAGGATCGGCGAACCCGAGGTCGAGCGGATGCCCCTGACCGGCTGCAGATCCTTGACCGCATGCGGCAAGCCATGCAGCGGGCCCAGACCATCGCCGCGCTTCACCTGTTCATCACATTCGCGCGCCTCGGCCAGCAGCCCGTCGCGGTCCTGCAGGGCGACAATGGCGTTCACTTTCGGATTGAAGGCGGCGATGTGGTCGAGATAGGCGTTCATCACCTCGACGCTGGAAAGCTTGCGTGACGCAATCGCCGCCGCCAGGGCGCGCGCATCCATCATCACAATGTCGGAAGGCTTGGCGGCTGCCGGCGTGGTCATCACTGACTCTTGGGCCGCCAGCACCGCGGCGCCGCCAAGCTTCAGCAAGGTGCGCCGGTCCTGCCCGGATGGCGTGTCATCCATGATCGTTCCCCCGCCCTTCTCGGCGACTGTAGCCAGCCATTGGCTCGGCTGCCAGCCGTGCAACTCCATGTCATGGCCGGGCTTGACAATGGGAGGTTATGGTTTCTTCCGGGCGACATATTCCAGCTTGCGGCGCGCGGCTTCGGCCAGGGTCGAGCGCGGCGCGTTGGCGGGGCCGACGATGCTGGCCTCAAGCCCGGTATCGGGATCGATCGCGGTCGCCTTGACCGTGTTTCCCAGCGTCACGAACTCGACAAATATCTCCCTGGCCATGGCACCTCGGCTATCGGGAAAATGGGTCCAGCAAGCCAAACTGGCCGCACAGCAGCACGACATAGGCCGCTCCACCCAGCATCAGGAACACAAGCAGCCCCCACACCGGCATGAAATAAGTGCCGCGATCCAGCCCCTTGCGCCGCGGGGAACTGTAATAAAGCCAGCCGCCCGCAACCAGAAGCAGCGCGCATCCAATATCCCAGGCCCAAACAGGCAGAGAAATAATCCTTGTGTGAGACGTTAAGCGGCCACGCCGCCCAGGCGCTTGACGTTACAGTGCGACCAGAGCTGGTCCATCGCCCGCACCAGATGATCAAACATCCTGTCATCATGGAAAGGCGTAGGCGTGAAGCGCAGGCGCTCGGTACCCTTGGGCACCGTGGGATAATTGATCGGCTGCACATAGACGCCAAAGTCCTGCAGCAGCATGTCGGAGACCAGCTTGGTGTGGACCGGATCACCCACCAGCACCGGAACGATATGGCTGACCGAGGGCATCACCGGCAGGCCGACATCGGCGAAGCGCTTTTTCAGCATGGCGGCGCGCGCCTGATGGGCCTGACGGGTCTCGTCATGCTGCTTCAGCCAGCGCACGCTGGCCAGCGCGCCCGCGGTGAGCGCCGGCGGAAGCGAGGTGGTGAAGATAAAGCCATGGGCATAGGAGCGGATGGCGTCGATCATCACGGCCGTGCCGGTGATATAGCCGCCCATCACGCCAAAGGCCTTGCCCAGGGTGCCTTCGATGATGTCGATGTCGCCCATCACGCCGTCGCGCTCGGCCACGCCGCCGCCGCGCTTGCCATACATGCCCACGGCATGGACCTCATCCAGATAAGTCATGCAGTTGTATTGCTTGGCCAGGCGCACCAGACCCTTGAGGTCGGCGATGTCGCCGTCCATGGAATAGACGCTCTCGAACGCGATCAGCTTGGGCGCGCCGGCGGGCGCGGCCTTCAGCAGTTCTTCCAGATGCGCCAGGTCGTTGTGACGGAAGACATGCTTCTCGTTGCCGCCATGGCGGATGCCCGCGATCATCGAGGCATGGTTCAGCGCGTCGGAATAGATGATCAGGCCCGGCAGGATGCGCTGCAGGGTTTCCAAGGTCGCTTCGTTGGAGACATAGCCCGAGGTGAACAGCAGTGCGGCTTCCTTGCCATGGAGATCGGCCAGCTCGGCCTCAAGCTCGACATGATAGTGGGTGGTGCCGGAGATGTTGCGCGTGCCGCCCGAACCCGAACCGGCTTCGTCGATGGCCTTGTGCATGGCCTCGAGCACGACCGGGTTCTGGCCCTGGCCCAGATAGTCGTTGGAGCACCAGACGGTGACTTCGCGCTCGCCTTGCGGGCCGGTCCACATGGCTTGGGGAAACTTGCCCCGGATGCGCTTAAGATCGGCGAAGACGCGATAACGGCCTTCGCGACGGATCGCCGCCAAGGCATCTTCGAAATGCTGTTGGTAGGAAAACGCCATGGAACTCGCCTTTGAGCAGCCGACCGCCTGCGATACACAGGATATCGTGAAACAAGCATTTGATTCCATGCAATTTGCCGCATGACAAGCCCGCTTTTGCCGCATCTCGCGCCGACCAGCTGGGGGCTGGTTTTCGCCGTCTCGGCGGCGGTGCTCCTATGGCTGGTTTCCCTTCGCACCCGCGATGTCAGCATCGTGGACATTTTCTGGGGTATCGGCGTGGCCGGGGTGGTGGATATCGCTGCTTTGCTAGGCCACGCCGGGGGCTCGCGCACTTCGGCGGTGCTTTTCCTGGTTAACCTCTGGGGCCTCAGGCTGGCCGCCCATATCTGGGCCCGGCACTCAAATGTTCAGGGGGGCGAGGACCACCGCTATGCCGTGATGCGGACCAAGTTCGGCCGGAAGTGGTGGTGGATGAGCCTGTTCCAGGTGTTCTTGTTGCAAGCCATTCTCATCTGGTTTGTTCCCGCCCCGCTGGTGGCGGCCGTCCTCTACAGCCACATGCCGATGGGCTGGCTGGACTATGCCGGGATCGCGGTGGCGGCCGTGGCGCTGCTGTTCGAATCCCTGGCCGATTTCCAGCTCTCCGCCTTCCGCGCCGATCCGGCCAGCAAGGGCAAGGTGATGGACCGGGGCCTGTGGGGCTGGTCGCGCCATCCCAACTATTTCGGCGAGGCGCTGATGTGGTGGGGCTATTTCGCCGTCGGCTTTGGCGCCAGCCATCAATGGTGGCTGATCCTGTCGCCGGTGCTGATCACCTTCCTGTTGCTGCAGGTGTCCGGCGTAACCCTGATGGAAGAGAAGATGGACGAGCGCCGCCCCGGCTATGCCGACTACAAGCGCCGGGTGAGCGCCTTCGTGCCGTGGCCTGCGAAAAAGGGTTAGCGATTCAGTTTGGGTCTAAAGCCCCAGCAATACGAACAGCCCAGGAGCAGCAGCGAACAGCCCTTACACTCTCCATGGGCGGGCTTGACCCGCCCATCCAGGGCGCCAAATACCGTGTCTGTGGCCCCGGATGGCGCGCATATGCTGGCGCTATGCGCCGGAGTCGGCCATGGTGACGATGAGGAAGCCAACATGCATCGTGTCAATCCAAAACGGCTCTAGCTGGCAAGCGCCACGCCCGCATTCACTGCCATGGCGATGAAGACGGTATTGAAGAAGAACGACACCACGCCATGCAGCATGGTGGCGCGGCGCATCACCGTGGTGCGCACCTGAACATCAAAGACCTGGGCGGTCATCCCCACCACAAAAGAATAATAAAGGAAGTCCCATGGGCCGGGCTGGCGGCCGCCGGGAAAGTCCAGGTCCTTCTCGTCGCCCTCGATGTCGGGATCATCGAAATAATGGATGTCGGCATAGTGGAAGGCCATCACCGTGTGCAGCACAAACCAGCCCATCAGCGCCCCAAAACCCGCCAGCAGGAGCGATAGGGTGTCCAGGCCATGCTTCCTGTTCAGCGCGGTGAACACCGCATCGGTGAAGAAGGCCATGGTGGCCAGGGTGATCACCAGCACGATCACGATGCCCTCATCCTCCCGCTTGGCCCGCCGCTTCAGGTCGGCGGGCTTCATGCGTGCCACCAGCGCGGCGATGAGCAGCAGGAAAACCAGATAGAAGACATCGCCGCCGGCCAGGAAGGACGCGGCAAAACCCATCTGACGGGCCGCCAGCACGGTGACGCCGCCGCAAAGAAGCGCGCTGTAGAACCGTCCATGGCGGGCAAGCTGGACAATCAGTTTTCGCATGATGGTCCGATGAACTGAATTGCCGGGAAACCGCTTTGAAAATGGCCCAGAATCCGCCCGCGGGCAACGGCCCATTCAACACTTCTTAACCATAAGCGGGCAGCCTGCCCGCACGGGCGAAGGAGCGGCATATGGCGTGGACGGACAGAGGCAATCTCGCCGCGCGCGATTCCGTCTCCCGTGCTCTTCCCGGCACCATCGATGAATTTCTTGTCAGTGGCGGCGATGGCCGCCTGGCGCTGTCGCAGACCCTCGAAAATGCCTATGGCTGCACGCCCTTTCCGGCGCCGGGCCTGATCGATTTCGCCTCCTCCACCGCCAGCTCGATTTCGCCGCAAGGCTATGCCCGCGCGCGCATTGCCCGTGAAGAATTGTTGACAGCCTCGCTGCGTGCCGGCCCCGACCAGGCATGCGAGGCCGCCGTCATGGCCGCACGCATGGCGTTGCTGAACCGCCTTGATCTGGAAGGCAGCGGCGCGGAAGTCGTGTTCTCCGCCTCCGGCACCGATGCCCAGTTGCAGACGCTGTTTCTGGTCCGGCTTCTCCATCCCGGATCGCTGGCCACCGTCATTGCCGGCGCCGACCAGACCGGCAGCGGTACCGCCCATACAGCCCGCGGCCGCCATTTCAGCCAGACCACCTCCACCGGCGCCACGGTCGAAAAAGGCCAGGTGATCGCGGGTCTGGACGGGATCGAAAGCTTCGAGGTCGGCTTCCGCGATGCCGAAGGCGGCTTCCGCGCGCCTGCGGAAATGGACGACGCCGTGCTCGCGGCCGTCAAGCAGGCGCTGGCCGGACACGATCACGTGCTGCTGCAGGCGATGGAAGCCTCCAAGTTCGGCTGGAAAGCCCCCGGCGACGCCCTGCTGGATGAAATCGCCGCGCGCTTCCCCGGCAGGGTCCAGATCGTGGCCGACGCCTGCCAGCTGCGCATCAGCCGCTTGCGCCTGGAGGAGCTTCTGTCCAAGGGCATGCTGGTGCTGGTGACGGGATCGAAATTCTTCACCGGCCCCGCTTTCAGCGGCGCGCTGCTGGTGCCGCGCGGCGTTGCCGCCAAAATCGCCACAGCCTCCGTGCCCGCAGGCCAACTTGCCGGTTACGCCACCCGCTTCGACTGGCCGGCGCGGTGGACGAGCTTGCGCAACAGATTTTCCCACCACTTCAATTTCGGCCAGTGGCTGCGCTGGGAAGCCGCGCTGGAAGAGATGCGGCTCTATTATGCGGTGCCGCGGGATTTCCGGCAGCACATTGCACAAGTCTTCTGTGAAGAGATGCAAGGCTTTGTCGGCGCCACGCCCCATCTCGCCTTCCTGGAAGGCGGCGCGGAGTTCGTGCCCGCCCAACCCACCATCTTTCCCCTGCGGCTGATTCAGGATGATGAGAGCCTTTCCGCCCAGGCTTGCGCGGACATCTATCGCGCCATGCGGCGCGATCTTTCGGCGCGCGCCGGTTCGGCCCAGCAAGGTGACCTGCTGCGGATGGCCTGCCAGGCCGGCCAGCCGGTGGCGCTGGCGCATGGCAACGCGGCGCTGCGCTTCAGCCTGTCGGCCAGGATCGTGCGCGACTGCTGGTCGCCAGATCCCGCCTGCGCGCTGCGCAACATCGCGGCGTTGCGCGATGATCTTTCCATCGCCATTGGCAAGCTCGATCTGCTGGTGCGGCTTTATCCCGACCTTCAAGAGGCCTCGGCGTGAGCGATCTTCCTTTCCCCGACAGCAGCTGGGACCAGGCTTGCGTTGCGCGGCTCGGCGTTGCGCACCTCACCCGCCTGGCCTTCCAGGGCGGCGATCTCTATCCATTGTGGACCGACATGATGGACCGGGTGACCGATGACGCGGTTGGCGCGGGCCTGGGCATGGACCTGTCGGTGATCGCGCAGCTGCGCGGCGACAAGTCCACCGGCCTGGCCATCCAGCGCGATAGCCTCAATCTGCACCAGGTCTTTAGCAGCGGCCCGGCGCCAAGCGCTTCATCCCTGCGCGTGCTGGCGCTGGCGACCGCGTCGGACATCGGCGCCAACACCCCGATCGAATTCCTGGTCGCCGGCCAGGACGTCGCACTGGCCACGCTCTATCTGGGCGCGGACGTTCCCGCGCCGGCGCAGATCCCCGCCCATGATGTGGCGATTGTGGTGGCGCTTTCGTCGGAGGACGGTGAACATGCGCTCACCATGATCGAGAAGCTGGCCGAAAGCTGGCCCGCGCCCGTGCTCAACCAGCCGGCGCAGATCCGCCAGCTGGAACGCGACCGCCTGTACCGCAATCTCGACGGCGTCGCCGGCCTGCACATTCCACCCACCTTGCGCCTGACGCGCAGCATGCTGAAGGCGGATGCCAGCCTGGATTTCCCGCTGATCGCGCGGCCCTTCGGCTCGCATGCGGGCTTCGGTCTTGCCAAGCTGGAGAACGCCCAGGCCCTGCGCGACTATCTGGAACAGCGCAGTGAAAGCAGCTTCTTTGTTTCACCCTTTGTGGACTATTCCGGCAAGGACGGGCTGTTCCGCAAATGCCGCATCGCCATGATCGACGGCCATCCCTTCCCGGTTCACATGGCGGTCTGCGAGGACTGGAAGGTCTGGTACCTGAATGCCGACATGGCGCTGAATGTGGCGCACCGCACCGAAGAAGCCAAATTCATGCAATTCTTCGATGAGAATTTCGGCCGCCGCCATGTCCGCGCCCTGGCCGAGATGGCCAAGCGGGTCGGTCTCGATTACTTCCTGATCGACTGCGCGGAGACAAAGGACGGCCGGCTGCTGATCTTCGAGGCCGACCATTGCGCCATCGTCCATGACATGGACCCGGTCAATGTCTATCCCTACAAGCCCGCCGCCATGAAAAAGCTGTTCGACGCCTTTGGCGGCATGCTGAAGCGCCGCGCCGGCCTGGCCAGATCGCGCGCCGCATGAGCAAGGACAACGCTTCCAAGGACACGCTCGATCCCGCCGACTGGGCCCGGACCCGCAACCAGGCGCACCGGATGCTGGACGACATGCTGGACCACATCCAGCACATCCGCGATTTGCCGGTATGGCAGCCTATGCCGCAAGACAAACGCGACCATTTCCAGGAGCCCTTGCCCCGCGCGCCGGAGGGGCTGGAAGACATTCATGCCGAATTTCTCTCCGCCATTCTTCCTTACAGCAGCGGCAACACCCATCCGCGCTTCATGGGATGGGTGCAAGGGGGCGGCACCGTGCCCGGCATGCTGGCGGAAATGCTGGCGGCGGGCCTCAACGCCAATCTGGGCGGGCGCGACCACAGCGGCATCGTGGTCGAGCGTCAGCTTGTGCAATGGGTGCGCGAGATGTTCGGCTTTCCGGACAGCGCCAGCGGCGTCTTCGTCACCGGCACCTCGATGGCGAATTTCATGGCCGTGCTGGTCGCCCGAACCAGGGCCATGGGGACCGACATTCGCAAATCGGGCCTTGGCAAGGCGGGCAGCCGCCTGCGCGGATATGCATCCGCCGCGGCACATGGCTGCGTGCGGCGGGCCTTCGAATATGCCGGGCTGGGCGCGGACGCCTTGCGCGAAATCTCCACCGACACGGCGCAGAGGATGGACATCGCCGATCTCAGGGCGCGCATTCGCCGCGACAGGATGGCGGGGCTCGAGCCCTTCATCGTGGTGGCCTCCGCCGGGACGGTTGATGTGGGCGCGATCGACGATCTGGCGGCGATTGCCACGCTCTGCACCGAGGAAAGACTGTGGTTCCATGTCGATGGCGCCTATGGCGCGCTGGGCATTCTGTCGCCGGAGATCGCGCCGCGCCTCAAAGGCATCGGGCTGGCTGATTCCATCGCCTTTGATTTCCACAAATGGGGCCAGGTGCCATATGACGCGGGCTTTCTTTTGGTGCGTGACGGCAAGCTGCACATGGATACCTTCGCCGCGCCCGCCGCCTATCTCAGGCGTGATGCCCGCGGGCTTTCCGCCGGCAGTCCCTGGCCCTGCGATTTCGGGCCCGACCTGTCGCGCGGCTTCCGGGCGCTGAAGACCTGGTTCACGCTCAAGGCGTTCGGCACCCAAAGGCTGGGCGAGATGATGGCGCAAAGCTGCGCCCTGGCGCGGCATCTGGAGGCGCGCGTGAAAAGCGAGTCCGAACTGGAACTGATGTCGGGGGCGCAGCTCAACATCGTCTGCTTCCGTTACCGCGGCGCGGACGGCGACCGGCTGAACAGCGAAATCGTGGCCGACATGCAGGAGGCCGGCATCGCCGCACCGTCACTGACAGTGCTGGACGGCCGCACGGCCATCCGCGCATGTTTCATCAATCACAGGACGGAAATCGAAGACGTGGAAGCACTGGTCTCGGCCACGCTGGCCTTCGGGCGCCAGCGCACCGGACAGACGCTCGCGCGCCCGGCTTAAAAGCGCGGGCTTAGAGGCGGAAGCGGACCTGATCGATCCAGAAGCGTTCCAGGCGCTTCAGGGTCGTGTTCAGGCTTTCCAGCTGGTCGCTGCCGACATTGCCCACCGCTTCCAGCGAAACCAGATGGCGGTCGAACAGTTCGCGCAGCATGTCGCGCACCGCTTCGCCCTTACGGGTCAGCCGCACCAGCACCGAACGGCGATCGGCTTCCGAACGCTCGTGATGGATATAGCCGCCTTCCACCAGCTTCTTCAGATTGTAGGAGACATTGGAGCCCAGATAGTGGCCGCGGGTGCGAAGTTCGCCCGCCGTCAGTTCCTGATCACCCACGTTGAAGAGGAGAAGGGCCTGGACGGAATTGATCTCGCGCTCGTCGCGGCGATCCAACTCGTCCTTGATCACGTCGAGAAGCTGGCGATGCAGCCGCTCCACGAGATTGAGGGCCTCGAGATAGTGTTTGCGAACCGAAGAAGCGCTTCCGAGCGCCGCCGCGACTTGCGGTTTGGCCAGTGCTGTCATCTGCTTTTTCCCCGCTTTTTGCGGAGCCCACCTATTGTTGAGATAACTCTAGGCGCAGATGTCTTAAAGACGCGTAAAATGACGATCAGCGGCGCAAACACTTCCGCAGACGGAGCAATAGTGTCGCGTCATGGCAAATGAAACGTAAACAGTTTTTCGAAAATCAAAACAATTCGTCCCGAAGCGGCGCAAAAAAAGCATCCACATCACCAACGCCTGCAAGCGATGCCGGTTGCCATTGCGGATTGCGGTCCTTGTCCACCAGCGCGGCGCGCACGCCTTCGCGGAAATCAAGGGCGAAGAGAACACGGTTCGCCAGACGGAACTCCATGGCGAGACATTGTTTGAGGTTGAGCGAGCGGGCTTCGCGCAACTGGCGGAACACAAGCTTGAGCGAGGTGGGCGAGCGGGTGCGGATCTCTCGCGCCGTGTCGCGGGCGAATTCGCTTCCGTCACGGTCCAGGCGTTCCAGGATGGCTTCCACGGAAGATGCCGAAAAAAGGGTGGCGATGCGTTTGCGGTTGGCGGCCAGCGGGCCTGGCTCCCGCTTGTGGACGAAAGGCGCGAAATCCCCGCCCTCCGCGAGCGCCGCGATCACCGCCTCGAAGTCACCGCGGCTGACGGCATGGGTCATCAGCCCCGCCTCCAGAGCGTCGCCCAAGCCGACGGGCGAACCGGTGAGCCCGAGATACATGCCCATCTCATCCGGCAGCCGGGAGAGGAAATGGCTGCTGCCGACATCGGGAATAAAGCCGATGCCGGTCTCGGGCATCGCGAAAGACAGTGATGCATCGGCCAGGCGGTAGCGGCCATGCACCGACACCCCTGCGCCGCCGCCCATGCAGATGCCATGGATCAGCGCGATATAGGGCTTGGGATAGGCGCCGATCAGGGCGTTCATGCGATACTCGTCGCGCAAGAGCGCGATACCTGTATCTTTGCCTGCCACCACCGCCTGCTGCACGGCGCGAATATCGCCGCCGGAACAGAAAGCGCGCGGCCCCTCGCCCCGGATCGCCACCGCCTTGATGCCGTCGTCCGCCGCCCAGGCCTGGAGCCGGGCGGTGATGTCCAGAATCATGCCATGGTCGAGCGCGTTCAGCGCCTGGGGCCGGGCCAGGGTCAGAAGCCCCAGAAACCCGTGTTTTTCGCTCTTTATATGCAGAGAGGTCTCGCCCATGGGGCGGCAGACTTGCGCGGCCCAGGCCAAATTGGCAAGAGAACCTTATGAGTTCATATCCCAACACCCGCATGCGCCGGTTGCGCCGATTTGAATGGACGCGCCGTCTGGTGGCGGAGAACACGCTATCGCCCGCCGACTTCATCTGGCCGGTATTCGTGATCGAGGGCGAGAACAAGCGCGAGCCCGTTGCCTCCATGCCCGGCGTGGAGCGGCTGTCGGTGGACCTGGTGGTCAGGGCGGCGAAGGAAGCCGCTGGCTTGGGCATTCCCGTCATTGCCCTGTTTCCCCAGACGCCGGCCTCGCTCAAGACTGAGGACGGGCGCGAGGCGCTGAACAGGGACAATCTGGTGTGCCGCGCGGTGCGCGCCATCAAGACAACGGTACCTGAGATCGGTGTGCTGTGTGACGTGGCGCTCGACCCCTATACCAGCCACGGCCATGACGGCCTTCTGCGCGACGGCGACGTGCACAATGACGCCACCGTGGAGATGCTGGTGCAGCAGAGCCTGGTGCAGGTCGAGGCCGGTTGCGACATCATCGCGCCATCCGACATGATGGATGGCCGCATCGGCGCCATTCGCACCGCGCTGGAGAAGGCCGGCCATCACAACACCCTGCTGATGGCCTATGCCGCCAAATATGCCAGCGCCTTCTATGGTCCGTTCCGCGACGCGGTGGGATCGGCCAAGTCCCAATCCATTCAGGGACTAAAGGCCGGCGACAAGCGCACCTATCAGATGGACCCGGCCAATGGCGATGAAGCTCTGCGCGAAGTGGCGCTGGACCTGGCCGAAGGCGCCGACATGGTGATGGTCAAGCCCGGCATGCCTTATCTCGATCTGGTGTGGCGGGTGAGGGAG
Source organism: Rhizomicrobium sp. (assembly GCA_036267165.1). GTDB lineage: Bacteria > Pseudomonadota > Alphaproteobacteria > Micropepsales > Micropepsaceae > Rhizomicrobium. Next base: position 13,279 of record DATAWO010000043.1, read on the forward strand.
CGTTTCGGCGTGCCCACCTTCGCCTATCAGGTGTCGGGCGAATACGCGATGCTGTCCGCGGCCTTCGAAAAAGGCTGGCTGGAGCGCGATCGCGCCATCCTCGAAGCGCTGACCGGCTTCAAGCGCGCCGGCGCCAGCGGCATCCTCACCTATTTCGCGGTGGAAGCGGCCAAGCTTCTCAAGCGTTAAGTCTTCTCAAGCGTTAAGACTGCGCGGCCGGCAAGCCGGAGCGTTTCATGGATTTCACCCAGGCGCGCCGCGACATGGTCGAGGCGCAGATTGTGCGGCGCGGAGTGCGCGATCCCGCCGTGCTCGACGCCATGAACATCGTGCCCCGCCAAGCCTTTGTCCCGCCGGAACTCGCCGGCCGGGCCTATGCGGATGGCGCGCTGCCCATTGCCGAAGGCCAGACCATTTCCCAGCCCTATATCGTGGCGGCCATGCTGGCGGCGGCGAAACTTACGGCCAGCGACCGGGTGCTGGAAGTGGGCGCGGGTTCCGGTTATGCCGCCGCCGTCATCAGCCGTATCGTGAAGGAGGTCACGGGCATCGAGCGCCATGATGGGCTCACCTCGGCCGCACGCGCCCGGCTCCAGGCGCTGGGCTATGGCAATGTCGAACTGGTGACCGGCGACGGCAGCGGCGGCTGGCCGAAAGCCGCACCCTTTGACGCCATCATCGTGTCCGCCGGCGGGCCGGACATTCCCGAAGCGCTGAAACGCCAGCTTGCGGAGGGCGGACGGCTGGTGATGCCGGTGGGCCCGCCTGGCGATCAGCGGCTGCTGCGCCTCGTCCGCCATGGCGCGGAATTCCTTCAGGACGATCTGGGCGGGGTGCGCTTTGTCGCCCTGATCGGGGAAAGTGGCTGGCAGTCCTAAAAAATCGCCCGGCGGATGAACCGCCGGGCTAGGTTCTTCCTAGGGAAGATAGCCTTCCGAAGAAGGGAGAGACCGGGGAACGGCCCCACCGGGAAACTCTGTCTCGCCTGACATGTTACAGTCAAGGTAGCGTTCCCATTCTTCGCCAATCCGTCGTTTCAAATCAGGTATCGCCGCAGGCCCGAACAGGTATCGCCGCCGACGCGGCATCCCGCCTCTTTCGCATCCGCACATCAGGCTCTATCCCAAAGACCATGAACGCCGCGCACTATCGCCGTCACCGCAAGCTGTTGTTCTCGGGCAGACGCTGGCGGATGCGGCTGGTGTTCTGGGGCGGGGCGCTGGCGGTGGGCGTGGTCAGCGTCGCCTTTGCCGCTTTGGCGACCCAGGCCACCCACCTGTTCCGTGGCATCCTGGTCCATCCCTGGTATGCGCTGATCCTGACGCCTTTCGGTTTTGTGCTGTCGGCCTGGGTGGCCGACCGTTTCTTTCCGGGAGCGCAGGGCTCGGGCATTCCCCAGGCTATCGCTGCCCGCCACATGAAAGACCCGGAGGCGCGCTCGCGGCTGCTGTCGCTGCGGCTCACCTTCGGCAAGATCCTGCTCACCTTGTTCGGCCTGGCGTGCGGCGCCTCCATCGGACGCGAAGGCCCGACCGTCCAGGTGGGGGCGGCGATTCTGCTCCAGGCGGGGAAGTTCGGGCGGATGGTGGGCGAGCGCGGGCTGATCCTGGCGGGATCGGCGGCCGGCGTGGCAGCGGCGTTCAACACGCCGCTGGCCGGGATCGTCTTTGCGATTGAAGAGATGGGCCGCGCCTTTGAACAGCGCAATGCCGGGCTGGTGCTGATCGCGGTGATCCTGGCGGGCCTGGCCAGCCTGGGGCTGGTGGGCAATTACAGCTATTTCGGCAGCAACGCCTCCATGCTGCTGGTCACCATAGACTGGGTGGCGCTTATCGCCTGCGGCGTCGTCGGCGGCCTCTGCGGTGCGCTGTTCGCCAAGCTGGTGCTGTATGGTTCGATGTGGCTTCGCAAATGGGTTTCCACCGCGCCGGGCAAGCGCACCCTGATCCAGGCGGGCGTCTGCGGATTGGTGGTGGCGCTGTGCGGGATGATGAGCCATGACGCCACCTACGGCACCGGCTATGAAGCGGCGCGCGGGGCGGTGGAAGGCGGCCACCTGCCCTGGAGCTTCGCGCCCCTGAAACTGGCCGCCACCCTGGCCTCCGTCATTTCGGGCATTCCGGGCGGCTTCTTCGCGCCGACCTTGGCGATCGGCGCCGGGCTGGGCGACATGATCGCCGACATCCTGCGTGTGCATGCGCCGGGCGCCATCGTGCTTCTGGGCATGACCGCCTATTTCGCCGGCGTGGTGCAGGCTCCGATCACCGCTGCAGTCATTATCGGCGAGATGAGCAATGATACCGGCATGCGGCTGCCGCTGCTGCTGGCGGCGCTGATTGGCTATGGCGTGTCACGCGCCTTCCAGCGGGAATCGCTGTATCACGCGCTGGCGCGCAATTTCCTCGCCCGCCAGTCCGCCGCCAAGACCTGACAGCGCCGCGCGGCTTGGCTATGCTCGCCCGAAAGCCCGGGGAGAAAAAACAATGAAAATCCTGTCCCGCGTCCTGTTGGGCGCAGCCCTTGCCTGCGCCGCCACGCTGCCTGCGTTGCCGCAAGGCGCGACGGTCGATCCGGCCGAGGTCAAACGCATCATCGCCGAGCACCCGGATTACGCCGTGTGGCTCAACGATCCCGCGCTGGCCAAGCTGACCCTGGCGGGGCCGAGGATGCCGGGCTCGCCGTACAATGTGGACGATATCCGCCGGCCGCAGCCGCGTTTTGTCGAGACCGGCACCGCCTGCTCGGCCAAGCCGCCCGGGGACGCGGAGGTGCTGTTCGACGGCCATGACCTGTCGAAATGGACCGGCGATCATTTTGACCAGTGGACGGTGCATGACGGCGTGCTGACCACCGGCGCCAAGATCTACAACTTCCTGAAGACGAAAGAGTCCTACGGCGACGCCCAGATCCATGTCGAATTCCGGGAGCCCCAACAGCCGCACCCGCCTGCCAATCCGCAATATCACGGCAACAGCGGCGTCTTCCCCATGGGCCTGTATGAGGTCCAGATTCTGGACGGCGAAAAGAACGACACCTATCCCGACGGCATGGTGGGTTCGATCTATTCCCAGTTTCCCCCGCTGGTGAATGCGGGCCGCCCCGAAGGTGTCTGGCAATGCTATGACATCGTTTTCCACCGCCCGCATTTCGACGGCGACAAGGTAGTTCAGCCGGCGCGCATGACGGTGATGCTGAACGGCGTGCTGGTGCAGGATAATACTGCGCTGATCGGCGCCACGGTCCATGCCAAGGTCGGCGTCTATGCGCCGCATGCCGATGCCCTGCCGCTGGCGCTGCAGGACCACGGCAATCCCGACAGCCATGTGTCGTTCCGGAATGTCTGGATCAGAAGGTTGAGTGAATAAGCCACCCATTGTCATCCCGGGCGCGGCGCAGCACGAAGTGGTGCGCTGCAGACCCGGGATCCATCATGCAAACGGAACCGTGGATCCCGGATAGCCGCGTACCGCGGCTTCCGGGATGACAAGCCAGGCTACGCCACCGGCTTGATGCCCATCTGCGCCAGTGCGGTGTTGAGATGGGCCAGGGCTTCGTCGCTGGGACCGGGATAGCTTTCCATCGGCGTGTTGCCGATATAGCCGATGTCCTTCATGCCTTCAGGACGCGAATAGAAGCCGCCCAGCATCAGCCCGCGCAGGCGGGCGAAGAAGAAGGCGGGCCGGCCATAGCCGGGCTTGATCTTTCCCTTGAAGGCAACGTCGTCAAAGATGGCGCGGCGTTCCTCATCGCCGGCGACAGCCCAGGCGTGATGGAAGCGGACATTGCTTTCGGCATCCAGCCACGCAAGGCCCGACAGGATCAGCCAGCGGTCGCGCTGCTGGTCGGGATATGGCGCGCTGACCCATTCATCGATGAAGGCGTCGAGATTGAGCGCCGCGCCCGACGGCGAACGGTCATCGGCCGGGATCATCAGGTCGGCGCAGATGCGCAGGGCCTCGCGCTGCTCGGGCGACAAGGTCAGCGGCCAGGGCGTAACGGGCTTGAGCAGGTTCGGATCAGTGCCATAGCCCGGCGCGTTGATCGGCGCGAAGGCCAGCTCCTTCCACAGGCTGGGCGCGGTCTGGGCTTCGGCGGGTTCCATGAGCGGCACAAGCCCCAAAGAAACATAAGGACTGCCCAGCGCGGCGCCGACCCAGGCAAGCGTTTCGCGGCGGGAGACAGTGCTCATACCTCACCTCTGCGCAT
>DATAWO010000044.1:0-12878 GCA_036267165.1 Rhizomicrobium sp.
GAAGGCATCGTCGCCGCGGCCAAGGAAGTCTCGCTGAAAGTGCCGCTGGTGGTCAGGCTGGAAGGCACCAATGTCGAATTGGGCAAGCAGATACTGGCCAAATCGGGCCTGGCGATCACCTCCGCCGACAATCTCGCCGACGCCGCACAGAAAGTCGTCGCGGCCGTGAAGGGGCAGAAATAATGTCCATCCTCGTCGACAAGAACACCAAGGTCATCTGCCAGGGCTTCACCGGCAACCAGGGCACTTTTCATTCCGAGCAAGCCATCGCCTATGGCACCAAGATGGTGGGCGGCACCACCCCGGGCAAAGGCGGCACCACCCATCTGGGCCTGCCGGTGTTCGACACCGTGCGCGAAGCCAGGGAGACGGTGGGCGCCGATGCCAGCGCCATCTATGTGCCGCCGCCATTTGCCGCCGACGCCATCCTGGAAGCGATCGACGCGGAAGTGCCGCTGATCGTCTGCATCACCGAAGGCATTCCGGTCCTGGACATGGTCAAGGTGAAGCGGGCGCTGTCGGGCTCCAAATCGCGGCTGATCGGCCCCAACTGCCCTGGCGTGATCACACCCGGCGAATGCAAGATCGGCATCATGCCCGGCCACATCCACAGGCGTGGCAGTGTGGGCATCGTCTCCCGCTCCGGCACCCTGACCTATGAAGCGGTGTGGCAGACCACGGCGGTGGGCCTGGGCCAGACCACCTGCGTGGGCATTGGCGGCGATCCGGTGAAGGGCACCGAGCATATCGACGTGCTGGAGATGCTGCTGGCCGACGACGAAACCAAGTCCATCATCATGATCGGCGAAATCGGCGGCAGCGCTGAGGAAGACGCTGCCGACTTCATCAGGCATTCCAAGGTGAAGAAGCCCATGGTCGGCTTCATCGCCGGCGTCACCGCCCCGCCGGGCCGCCGCATGGGCCATGCCGGCGCCATCATCTCCGGCGGCAAGGGCGGCGCCGACAGCAAGATCGAGGCGATGAAAGCGGCAGGCATCCGCGTTTCGCCCAATCCGGCGGCGCTGGGTACGACTCTCGTCGATCTACTCTCTGGTAAGTGATCCCCTCCGCCCTTCGCACCTGACGGTGCTAGGGGCACCCCCCCTCCCGGCGCTACGCGCCTAAGGGGAGGCCCTGCGGCGCTGGGCACCACCATGATGGACCTGCTCAACGGCAAGTAGTTTTTTCTCACCCCCTCCGGCCTACGCATCGCAAGCGATGCTACGGCCACCTCCCCCTCTGGCGCTTCGCAAGAGGGGGAGGCAAATGTGAGCTTGCCGTCATCGCGCTGTCATTGCGCTGCCCAAAAATGGGGCTGTCGGACATGCATAAGCAGCCTGTCCGTTGCCCTGATTTCGCCGTGCAAATAGGGCCTGTTGGGCCCATATTAACTCCATTGATCGTTGAATCGGCCCGAAGAAGGCGTTACCACCCAGCCCCACGCGCAACGCTGCAAAGAGCGGCACCAGGAAGGGGACAGGCCCAACAAGCCGCCCTATAAGCGTTTGAAATGACTGAACAATCCCATACAGACAAACTGAATCGCGCCTCGAACGAAATCTTCGAAGCGACGTCCTTTCTCAACGGCACCAATGCCGCCTATGTCGAGCAGATGTATGCCGCCTGGCAGGCCGATCCCAATTCGGTGGACGCGAGCTGGCAGGCCTATTTTTCGCAAACCGGCGAACAGGGTCTCAACCCCACCCAGCTCGGCCGCGGTCCCGCCTGGAAGCGTGACGCCAGGCCCCAGATTCCCGCAGGCGACCTGATCGCCGCCTTGACCGGCCAGGATCCTCCGGCCGCGCCCGCCAAGCCCGGCAAGGGCAAGCCCGCTGCCGCAGCGCCCGCGGCCGACTCCGAAGCGCCCAAACATTCCATCCACGCCGTCCAGATGATCCGCGCCTATCGCATGATCGGGCATCTGGAAGCCGATCTCGATCCCCTGGGCATCACCCCGCGCAATCCCCAGCCGACCTTGGACCCCAAATTCTATCAGTTTGATGGCCCGGCCCTGGATCTGCCGATCTATGTCGACGGCATTCTGGGCTTCCAGACCGCGACCCCGCGCCAGCTTCTGGACAAGCTGCGCGGCATCTATTGCGGCCATATCGGCTATGAGTTCATGCACATCAACGATGCGGAGCAGAAGACCTGGCTGCAGCGCCGCATCGAGGGCGACGCCATCAATTTCACCCCCGAAGGCAAGAAGGCGATCCTCAACAAGCTGATCGAGGCCGAAGGTTTCGAGAAGTTCGCCTCCAACCGCTTTGTCGGCACCAAGCGCTTCGGCCTGGACGGCGCCGAATCCACCATCCCCGCGCTGGAGCAGATCATCAAGCGCGGCGGCCAGCTGGGTGTCAGCGAGATCGTGGTGGGCATGGCCCATCGCGGGCGGCTGAACGTGCTGGTCAATGTGATGGGCAAACCCTATCGCCAGCTGTTCCACGAATTCCAGGGTGGCGGCGCCAACCCCGACGATGTCGAGGGTTCGGGCGACGTGAAGTACCACCTGGGCGCGTCATCGGACCGCGAATTCGACGGCCAGAAGGTGCATCTGTCGCTGACCCCCAACCCCTCGCATCTGGAGATCGTCAATCCGGTGGTGCTGGGCAAGGCCCGCGCCAAGCAGTGGCAATTGCGCGACATCGACGCCCGCACCAGCGTGCTGCCCGTGCTGATCCATGGCGACGCCGCCTTTGCCGGCCAGGGCGTGGTGGCGGAATGCTTCGCCATGTCGGGCATCAAGGGTTTCCGCACCGGCGGCACCGTCCATTTCGTGACCAACAACCAGATCGGCTTCACCACGGCGCCGATCTTCTCCCGCTCATCCCCCTATTGCACCGACATCGCCCTGATGGTGCAGGCGCCGATCTTCCATGTGAATGGCGACGATCCCGAAGCGGTGTTGCATGCCACCCGCATCGCCGTGGAATTCCGCCAGAAGTTCAAGAAGGACGTGGTGCTCGACATGATCTGCTATCGCAGGTTCGGGCATAACGAGGCCGACGAGCCGAGCTTCACCCAGCCGCAGATGTACCGGGTGATCAAGGACCATCCCACCACGCTTCAGCTTTACACCGCCAAGCTGGTGAAGGAAGGCACGCTGAGCCAGGCGGAAGCCGATGGCATGGCCGCCGATTTCGTCAAGCGCCTGGAGGAGGAGTTTTCCGCCTCCAGGTCGCATCATCCCAACCGCGCCGACTGGCTGGATGGCCGCTGGCAGGGCCTGGAAGTGGCGCCCAAGAACAGCGACCGCCGCGGCGAAACCTCGGTCACCGAAGACGAGCTGCACAAGGTCGGCAAGGCGCTGGTGACGGTGCCCAAGGACTTCAACCTGCACAAGACCATCGCGCGCGTGCTGGACGCCAAGGCCAAGATGTTCGAGAGCGGCGACGGTTTCGACTGGGCGACCTGCGAGGCGCTGGCCCTCGGCACCCTGCTGGATGAAGGCTTTTATGTCCGCCTGTCGGGCCAGGATTCCCAGCGCGGCACCTTCAGCCAGCGCCATGCCGCTTTGGTGGACCAGCAGAGCGAGGAGCGCTTCTATCCGCTGCAGCATATCAGCGAGCATCAGGGGACCTTTGAGGTGATCGACTCGCTTCTGTCCGAGGAAGCGGTGCTGGGCTTTGAATATGGCTATTCCACCGCCGAGCCCAGGGCGCTGGTGCTGTGGGAAGCCCAGTTCGGCGACTTCGCCAATGGCGCGCAGGTGGTGATGGACCAGTTCATCGCCTCCGGCGAGATGAAATGGCTGCGGATGTCGGGGCTGACCCTGCTTCTGCCGCACGGCTATGAAGGCCAGGGCCCCGAACACAGTTCGGCCCGGCTTGAGCGGTATCTGCAGCTCTGCGCCCAGGACAATCTGCAGGTCTGCGTGCCCACCACGCCGGCCAACTATTTCCACATCCTGCGCCGGCAGATGCACCGCAGCTTCAGAAAGCCGCTGATCGTGCTGACGCCCAAGTCGCTGCTGCGCAACAAGAAGTGCGTCAGCTTCCTGACCGACATGCTGCCCGGCACCTCGTTCCACCGGGTGCTGCGCGACCAGGCCGAAGTCGTGCCCGGCGCCACCACCATCCAGCTGGTGCCCGACGACCAGATCAAGCGCGTGGTGCTATGCAGCGGCAGGGTCTATTTCGACCTGATGGAGGAGCGCGAGAAGCGCGGCGAGAACCGCATCCAGATCCTGCGCATCGAGCAGCTCTATCCCTTTCCGGAGAATGTGCTGGCCCAGGAGCTGAACCGCTTCCCCAAGGCCGAGCTGGTCTGGTGCCAGGAAGAGCCGCAGAACCAGGGCGCCTGGAATTTCGTCAAGCCCCGCATCGAAGCGACGATCGCCAAGCTGGGTGGCAAGGCTTCGCCCCGTTACGCGGGCCGGCCCGAATATGCCTCCACCGCCGCCGGCCTGATGAAGCAGCATCTGGCCGAGCTGGCCCAGTTCCTCAACGACGCCCTTTCACTTTAAGAGTCCCCCATGACCATCGAAATCAAAGTGCCCGCCATGGGCGAGTCCGTCACCGAAGCCACCATCTCCAAATGGTTCAAGAAGGAAGGCGATGCGGTGAAGCGGGACGAGCCGCTGCTGGAGCTGGAAACCGACAAGGTCACCGTCGAAGTGCCCTCGCCCGCCGATGGCGCGATTGAATCGATCAATGTCCAGGCCGGCGCCACCGTGCAGGTGGGCGCGCTCTTGGGCGCCATCGCCGAAGGCCAGGCGGGCGCAGCCGCGAATAAGGCGGGTGCCGCACCCAAGGCAGCCGCGCCGAAGCCCGAAGCGCCCAAACCCGCCGCGCCTGCGCCGGTTGCGCCAGCGCCGAAGGCGCCATCAACAACCGCCGATGCACCCGCCATGCCGTCGGCCCGGCGGATTTCGGAGGAATCCGGCCTTGCGCTGTCCTCCGTCGCCGGCACCGGCAGGGACGGCCGCGTGACCAAGGGCGACATGCTGGGAGCGCTGGAGGCCCGTTCCAGCGCGCCGCAGCCCGTCGCCGCCGCGGCTCCGACCCCTGTTTCCACAGGGCCGCGCGCCAATGACGCGCGCGAGGAAAGGGTGCCGATGACGCGGCTGCGCAAGACCATCGCGCTGCGCCTGAAGGAATCCCAGAACACCGCCGCCCAGCTCACCACCTTCAATGAAGTGGACATGACGGCGGTGATGGCGTTGCGCGCCGCCTACAAGGATGCGTTCGAGAAGAAGCACGGCGTCAAGCTGGGCTTCATGGGCTTCTTCACCAAGGCGGTGGTGGCGGCGCTGAAGGAGCTGCCCAACGTCAATGCCGAGATCGAAGGCGACGACATCGTCTACAAGAATTATTACGACATCGGCATCGCGGTCTCCACCGAGCGCGGCCTGGTCGTGCCGGTGGTGCGCGACGCCGACCACCTGTCGCTGGCCGGCATCGAGAAGGCGATTTCGGATTTCGGCACACGGGCCCGCGATAACAAGCTGAAGCTGGAAGAACTGCAGGGCGGCACCTTCTCCATCACCAATGGCGGGGTGTTTGGGTCGCTGATGTCCACGCCGATCCTGAATTCGCCCCAGTCCGCTATCCTGGGCATGCACAAGATCCAGCCGCGTCCCATGGCGGTGAAAGATGAAAGGGGCGGCGACAAGGTCGAGATCCGCCCCATGATGTATCTGGCGCTGTCCTATGACCATCGCATCGTCGACGGCCGCGAGGCGGTCACTTTCCTGGTCAAGGTCAAGGAGAATCTGGAAGATCCGCAGCGCATGCTGCTGGACGTTTAAGTCCCCCTCCGGCCTTCGCAGCGCAAGCGCTGCTACGGCCACCTCCCCCGCCAGCGCGCTAACGCGCGCGCAGGGGAGGCCTGCTGAGAACCGGAAATAGAGTAAGGCGGCTCTGGCCGCCTTTTTCATTTACGGCTGTCGCCTGTAGGCGCGAGGAATTTTGTGGCGCGGGCAGGAGCGCCGAGCGATGTGTACAAGTCGTACATGAGCGAAGGCGCGACAAACCCGCGACACAAAAGAACCGCGCCTAGGCTACCCGCTGGTCCAGCTGTTCCAGCTTCGCCAGTTCGACATGGGCGCGCAGCTCGATCTGGTCCAGCACGTCCTGCAGCTTGGGATCGGCGAAGGCTTCATGGCGGCGGGTGACCGCGGCCGCCAGCTTGTTCAATGTGGCGCGGGGAATGCCGCCGGCCAAGAGGCCGTCGCGCACCGAATCCAGCAGGTCCAGCAGCTGTTCGCCATGGGCGAGACCCTTGGACTTGCCTTGGGTGGAATCATCCAGGCCCTGCAGCATCAGGATGGAATCCAGCGCCGCGATGGGGCCGGGGCCGGCGACGATCTGGGCATGGGCATCCGGCGTGTCGGATACGCTGAAGCCGCCCGCGGAAGTGCCGGCCGGCGCTTTGCGTTTGATGGCGGACGTCTCGATCCGGCCGGTGCCTTTGATTTCCATAAGGCGCGCTGTCCCACTGCGACACGCCAGCATCCCGCATCATGGTTAAGGAATGGTTTCGCGTGCCGCCCCGGAACGAAAAAACCGCCAGAGCCCTGGCATGCAGATTGAAGGATATCGGCGGTAGTTCCCAAGGAGAAGGATTGGCATGCACGGCGATCGCAGGACGTCTTTGATCATCATGACGGTTATGGTGGTGCTGGCCCTGGCCGGTATCGCCTATTGGAAGCTCGCCGCCACGCCGAAGCTTGGCCCCTATGTCGCCATCGCCATGTCGGACTCCTCACTGACCTATGGCGGCGCCTGGGGCTATGCCGACCCGATCGCGGCCTACAAACGTTCCATCGCCGAATGCAACAAGGCGGCGGGCGGCGGGGATTGCATGGTCAAGGTCAGCCTGAAGGACAATTGCGCGGCCCTGGCGATCAGCGTCCAGAACAACGCCTCTTTCCTGACCCAGGGCCGTGACCAGGTGGCCGTCACCTCGGCCGCCATCGCCCAGTGCCGGGCCAGCGGCGCCACCGACTGCGCCATTCACGAGAATATCTGCTCCAGCGCATCCTAGGCGCGGTGGTAGGGATGCCCGGCCAGGATGGTGAGTGCGCGATAGATCTGTTCGCTGAGCAGTGCGCGCGCCAAAAGATGCGGCCAGGTCTGGGGACCGAAGGCAAGGCTGCGGCCGGCCTTCTTGCCCGGCAGCAGTGACAGGCCATCGGGCCCGCCGATCACAAAGGCGAGGTCCTTGGTTCCCACATCGCGCAGGCTGCCCAGCATCTCGGCGAAATCCTCGGATATCATGTCCTTGCCGCGCGCATCCAGCAGCACCAGATGCGCGCCATCGGGCAGCCGCGCCGACAGCCGTTCGGCCTCGTCTTTCATGCGGGCTTCCGCGGCCCGGTGTTTGGAGACCGGCAGTTCCTCCAGCGCCACGGCGGTAAAGCCCATATTGCGGCCCATCTTGCGGGCGCGGTCGCAAAAATCCTCGCACAGATCGCCTTCCGGCGTGCCGCGCATATGGCCTATCGCATAGATCCAAAGTCTCATGATTGGCCGCGCATCCTACTTGCGGCTGCCGACCGACCACATGCCTTCCAGGTCGTAATAGTCGCGCACTTCCGGGCGGAACAGATGCACGATCACATCGCCCGCATCCACCAGCACCCAATCGCCCTGGGCCTGGCCGCTGATCGGACGGGTGCCATAGCCGCCCTCCTTCAGGCGCCGCGCCAGATGCTCGGCCATGGCACCGACATGGCGCGAGGAGCGCCCCGATGCGATTACCGCCGCATCACACAGCGCCGAGCGGCCTTCCAGGTCGATGGTGATGATGTTCTCCGCCTTGTCGTCGTCCAGCGACGCCAGGATGCGGTTCAGCAGATCGCTTTGCGGCGCAGGTTTCCTGGCCGGCGCGGCAGCCTTCTTGGGCGCAGGCTTCTTGACGGGTTTGCTGGCGGTTTTCCGGACTGTCTTCGGGCCGGTTTTGGGGAGGGCCCTCTTGGCCGGGGCCTTCTTGGCGGGCGCTTGGGCCTTGGCTTTCTTCGCGGGCTTGCGGGCAGGCTTTTTCGCGGCTTTCAGGGGTACGGTTCCTTTGCGGTCAGAGGGTCAGGTTTACCATGGCCTCGGCGGCGGCACCAAGGGCCTGCTGGCGCAGCGCGGTCGAACTTGCCCAATTGCGCCGGCCGTCCAGCACCACCAGCGACGGCGCCGGGCCCAGGCGCCGCGCCACCCCAAGCCGCCGGGCCAGCGGCGCATGGAGCGGCGCCAGCACCGAATCCGGCCGCCGCACCACCACGATGGGAATGATGCGCGCGATCTGTTGCCAGCGCCGCCAGCGCGCGAACTGTTCCAGATTGTCGCTGCCCATCAGCCAGACAAAGCGCGCGTGCGGGAAGCGGCGCTCGAGCGCCTTGACCGTGTCTATGGTGTAGCGGGTGCCCAGCCGCTGTTCGATATCGGTGACGCGGATGAAGGGATGGCGCGCGGCGGCAATGCCGGCGCGCGCAAGCCGCTGGCCCAATGCGCCCGGCTCCGGCTTGAGCGGATTTCCCGGCGACACCAGCCACCAGACATAATCCAGCTTCAGGAGCTTGCGGGCGATCTCGCTGACATAGAGATGGCCGTCATGGGCGGGATCGAAACTGCCGCCCAGAAGCCCGATGCTGAGGCCATTGCTGACCGGCCCGGGCGCGGTGATCCAATGCGTCTTGGGATTCAGCGGTCTGGTTCCGTTACGTCACGCGCCATCATGGGCGTGCCAATCATGGCCGTGTCTGTCCGCTGCCGCGCACCACATATTTGAAGGTGGTGAGCTGTTCGGCGCCAACCGGCCCGCGGGCATGCATCTTGCCGGTGCCGATGCCGATTTCCGCCCCCATGCCGAATTCTCCGCCGTCGGCGAACTGGGTGGAGGCGTTCCACAGCACAATGGCGCTGTCCACGCTGTTCATGAAGGTCTCGGCGGCCTGCTGGTCTTCGGTGACGATGGAATCGGTGTGGTGCGAGCCATAATGCTCGATATGGCGGATGGCCTCTTGCAGCCCGTCCACCGTCTTCACCGCGATGATGGCGTCTAGATATTCGGTCTTCCAGTCTTCCTCCGTGGCCGGTTTGGCGGCGGGAAAGATATCGCGCACCGCGTCATCGCCGCGAATCTCGCAGCCCGCCCCGGCCAGGTCTTCGAGGATGGGCAGGCCATGGGATTTGAGGATCGCGCGATCCAGCAACAGGGTTTCGGCCGCGCCGCAGATCGAGGTCCGCCGCATCTTGGCGTTCAGCGTGATGCTGCGCGCTTTTTCAAGATCCGCCTTGGCATGGACGAAGACATGGCAAAGCCCTTCCAGATGGGCCAGCACCGGCACCCGGGCTTCGTTGATCACCCGTCCCGTCAGCCCCTTGCCGCCGCGCGGAATGATCAGGTCCACCGCGCCATTCAAGCCTTCCAGCATCATGCCGACCGCGGCCCGGTCGGTGGACCCGACAATCTGTATGGCGGTTTCAGGCAGTCCCGCCGCCTTCAATCCTTCCGCCATCGCCTTGCGGATCTCGCCGGACGAGCGGATGGAATCCGAACCGCCGCGCAGGATGGCGACATTGCCGGACTTGAGCGCCAGCGCACCGGCATCCGCCGTCACATTGGGCCGGCTTTCATAGATGATGGCGATCACGCCGATGGGCGTGGCGATGCGGGCGATGTCGAGCCCATTGGGCCGGGACCAGCGCGCCAGTTCGCGCCCCACCGGATCGGGCAGGCCCGCCACATCCTCCACGCCCTTGGCCATGGCTTCGATGCGCGCGTCATCGAGCGTCAACCGCTCCACCATCGGCGCGGGCATGTCGGCGGCCCTCGCGGCTTCGATATCGGCCTTGTTGGCGGCCAGGATTTCCGCGGCGCGGCTGCGGATGGCTGCTGCGGCAATCGTCAGCGCCCGGGTCTTGGTCTCGTCGCTGGCTTCGCGCATGGCGCGCGCCGCATCGCGGGCGGCGGCGCCGATGGTCATCATCTCCGCGGCTAACGCATCGGTGGAACTGTGGACCGTCATGTTCCGTTTCCCGTCAGGATCAGGTCATCGCGATGGATCATCTCGTCCCGGCCACGATAGCCCAGAATGGCCTCGATTTCGACCGTGCGTTTGCCGGCGATCCGCTCTGCATCCGACGCATTATAGGCCGCCAGGCCGCGGGCGATTTCGCGCCCGTCCCGGTCTTTCACCACCACCGCATCGCCGCGCTCAAAGCGCCCGTCGATCTGGCGGATGCCCGCGGGCAAAAGGCTCTTGCCCTCCTTCAGCGCCCTCACCGCGCCATCATCGATCACCAGCGCGCCCTCAGGCCGCAGCACGCCGGCGATCCAGCGCTTGCGGGCCGCCGCCGGTGTCAGGGAGGCGCGGAACAGGGTATGGCGCGCGCCCTTGTCCAGGGACGATAGCGGGTTATCGGTTTCGCCCCTGGCCAGGATCACGTCACAGCCCGCGCCCATGGCGATCTTGGCGGCGATCAGCTTGGAGCCCATGCCGCCACGGCCGAAGCCGGAGATGGAATCGCCCGCCATCGCCTCGATCTCGGGCGTGATGGCGCTGACTTCGGGAATATGTTTGGCCTGCGGATCGCGGGTGGGATCGGCGGTGTAAAGCCCGTCCACGTCGGAGAGCAGCACCAGCCGGTCCGCCCCCATCATGGAGGCGACCCGCGCGCCCAGCCGGTCATTGTCGCCGAACTTGATCTCGGCGGTGGCGACCGTGTCGTTCTCATTGATCACCGGCACCGCGCTCAGACCAACAAGTGTGCCCAGCGTGGCCCGGGCATTGAGATAGCGGCGGCGTTCCTCGGTATCGCCGAAAGTGAGCAGCACCTGGGCCGCGACAATGCCGCGGCTGGCGAACATGTCGGCGTAAGCCTCGGCCAGCCGCACCTGGCCCGCCGCTGCCGCCGCCTGGCTTTCTTCCAGACGCAGTTCGCCGGAGGGCAGTTTCAGCAGCCGGCGCCCCAGGGCAATGGAGCCGGACGACACCAGCACCACGGCGACGCCCTGTTTCTTCAGCGCGGCCACATCGTCACAGAGCGAGGCCAGCCAGTCGCGCCGCAGTTCGCCCCTGGCGCCATCCACCAGCAACGCTGAACCGACTTTCACCACCACCAGCTTGGCATTCGCGAAAATGCCGCTCATCGCCGCCCTGTCTTCTGCGCACGTTTGCCGGTTTTGCTCTGCGCCTTGGGCCTGGCTTTCGCCTTGCCGGTCGAGCTGCGCACCGTCTTCTTCACGGCCACGATCTTGATCTTGGCGTTACCTCTGGCCCGGCGTGAGCTGGGCTTGGTCTTTGGCTTGGGTGCAGGCGCCACGGCTTTGCGCGCCGTCACCACGGCTTTGGGCAGGGCTTTTGGGGGCCTGGCGTTCGCCGCCTCGTTCGCCAATTTCGCCTTGGCCACCACCGGCGCCTTGAAATTCACCGCCTGGCGCTCGGAACGGGTGCGGGGCATCGGCACAGGCCGCGCATGGGCGGCATCTTCGGCGCGTTCGGCGCGGCGCTGGTTGATCTCCTTCGCCATCGCCCGCAGCACGGTGTTGATGCCCTGGCCGGTGACGCCGGAAATCACATGCACCTTGTGGCCGCAGGCCTTCTCCAGCGCGGCGCGCTTCTTGGCGAGTTGCGCTTCCGGCACTGCATCGACCTTGTTGAGGGCGACGATCTCGGGTTTCTCGTCCAGGCCGTGGCCATACGCCTCCAGCTCGGCGCGGATCATCTTGTAGGATTTGGCCACCTGATCGCCGGTGCCGTCGATCAGATGCAGGATCGAGGCGCAACGCTCGGCATGACCCAGGAAACGGTCGCCCAGCCCAACGCCCTCGTGTGCTCCTTCGATCAGACCGGGCAGGTCGGCCAGCACAAAATCGGTCTCGTCGATCTTCACCACACCCAGCTGCGGCTCCAGCGTGGTGAAAGGATAATCCGCGATCTTGGGCCGCGCCGCTGACACGCGCGACAGAAAGGTTGATTTGCCGGCATTGGGCATGCCGATCAGCCCGGCATCGGCGATCAGCTTGAGCTTGAGGATGAAAATCCTTTCCTCGGCGGGCTGGCCGGGAAGCGCGAATTCGGGCGCCTGGTTGGTGGCGCTCTTGAAATGATAATTGCCGAAGCCGCCATTGCCGCCCTTGAGCAGGCGATAGCGCATGCCGGGCCGGTCCATGTCGACGATCAGGGTCTCGCCGTCTTCCTCATAGATCTCGGTTCCGACCGGCACCTTCATGATGGCGTTGTCGCCATTGGCGCCGGTCATCACCTTGCCCTTGCCGCCCTCGCCATTCTTGGCCTTGACGTGCTGCTGGAAGCGATAGTCGATCAGGGTGTTGAGATTTTCCACCGCCTCCGCAATCACGTCGCCGCCGCGGCCGCCATCGCCGCCGTAAGGACCGCCATATTCGATGAACTTCTCGCGCCGAAACGCGATGCAGCCATTGCCGCCGGCGCCGCTGGCGGCATAGACCTTCGCGACATCAAGAAAGCGCATCGTCTTTTTTCCTTTGGTCGCACGGCCCGAACGCTTCGCTGGCCGTGCTCCCGGGGGCCTCTTTATGCGGCCTGTTTTCGCAGGAAATCAGCCCGCGTCAACAGCATCTCATGGCAAAGAACCTTGATGCCCCGCGCCCGGCATTCCCGCATCCGGCTGCCGTCATGGCGTGCGCCCAGCTTGGCCAAGACATGGCCCGAGGCCGGATTGTCATAGAACCAGCCGGCATGCACGGTTTCGCGGTCGAGTTCGACAAAGGCGAAATGCACCAGCCGGCGCGCCGCTTCGGTGGCAAAGCCAAACCCCCAGAACGGCTTTCCCAGCCAATAGCCGAATTCATAATCGTCTTCGATGTGAAGCCCTATCATGCCCATGAACAAGCCGTCCTGCTTGCGCTGAATGGCAAAGCGGTGCGGCTCGGCCAGGGTGATGAAGGCCTCGGCATCGGCT